>CAZSYH010000055.1:0-12461 GCA_964610735.1 uncultured Syntrophaceae bacterium
GAAATTCCTCTGAAGGATCACCTGAAATCCCTGCCGGCAGGGGAATACATGTTCGGTGTCCGTTCGCATCATCTCTTCCTGTCACGGACGAGTGGAGATGATGTCCTCATCAACGCAACCGTCGCACTATCGGAGATAAACGGGTCGGAGACATTTATCCATGCCGACTATGACAGTTTCCGCCTGGTGATTCAGGCAAGCGGAATTCATCCCTTTCGCATCGGAGCTCCCATAACGATCCATGTCGACCCCTGTTCCTTCTTTGTGTACAATAAGGAGGGCGCGCTTATTGCGTCACCGAAACATTTTGCCTTCGAAGTGGGGGCCGCGACAGGAGATTCTCATGGCTCGCATTGAATTGCATGGCATTAAACACAGCTACCTGCGCAAACCCAAAAAGGATTCGGATTATGCCCTGAAGCGGATCGACAATCCCTGGGAGGACGGCGGTGCTTATGCCCTGCTGGGCCCCTCCGGCTGCGGCAAGACCACTCTGCTGAACATCATTTCAGGTCTCCTGAAACCCACCACCGGGCGTGTCCTGTATGATGGGAAGGATGTCTCCGCGCTGACTCCGGAAAAGCGCAACATCGCCCAGGTCTTTCAGTTCCCTGTCCTGTACGACACCATGACGGTGTTCGGCAACCTGGCCTTCCCCTTGCAGAACCGGGGCGTGTCAAGCGATATAATCCGGAAGCGCGTGCATGAGGTTGCCGAAATACTCGACCTGACAAGCGTTATTAACAAGAGGGCGGCCGGATTGAGCGCGGACCTGAAACAGAAGGTGTCGCTGGGCCGTGGACTGGTCAGAGACGACGTGGCAGCCATCCTCTTTGATGAGCCGCTGACCGTCATCGACCCCCACCTGAAATGGCACCTGCGGCGCAAGCTCAAGGAGATACACGAACAGCTGAAGATAACCCTGATCTACGTCACGCACGACCAGGTCGAGGCCCTGACCTTTGCCGACAAGGTGGCAGTCATGGTCGAAGGTGAGATCGTGCAGATCGGCACCCCTCAGGACCTGTTCGAAAACCCCGAGCATACCTTCGTGGGATACTTCATCGGCAGCCCGGGCATGAACTTCCTTGAGTGTACCCTGGAGGGGGATGTGGCACGTGTCGATGGCGCCGTCATACCCCTGGACGAGGAAACCGCGGCCCTGGGCCGTGGGGCGAAAGGAAAACTGGAGATAGGTATCCGGCCGATGTATCTTGATGTGCGTCCAGAGCCGGGTGAGGCAGGCGTGGAGGCCACGGTGAAGGTGATCGAAGATCAGGGCAGTTACCGGATCGTGACGATCATGCTGGCCGGCCATATCATGCGGGCCAAGATACCCGAGGGAAAACCCGTCTCCGAAGGCACTGTATGGATTCACTTCCCGAAACAATGGATCAGGCTGTTCGCCAACGGGCGGGTGGTTAAATAGTAGAAGGAGCGATGTATGGACAAGTGGCATGATAACAGGGCATGGTTTCTGGTGCTCCCCGTCCTTGTGATTGTCGCCTTCAGCGCCATCATTCCCCTGATGACCGTGGTCAACTACTCGGTGCAGGACATCTTCGGACCGGGCGAGGCCGTCTTTGTCGGGACGGAGTGGTTCAAAGAGATGTTGAGCGATTACCGCCTGCATGATGCCCTGTGGCGTCAATTCCTGTTTTCCGGGCTCGTCCTGCTGATAGAAATCCCCCTCGGGATATTGATCGCGCTGGCGATGCCGAAAAAGGGGTGGGGGGTCTCCGCCTCCCTGGTGACACTGGCGCTCCCCCTGCTCATTCCCTGGAATGTAATCGGGACCATCTGGATCATCTTTACCCGACCGGATATCGGCCTGCTCGGTGTAGGGATTAACAGCCTGGATTTGTTGGAAGTGCCCTTCGATCATACGGCAATGCCGCTCTATGCCTGGATCACCGTGATGCTGATGGAGGTCTGGCACTGGACCCCGCTGGTTGCCCTGCTGGCCTATGCGGGGCTGCGGGCCATCCCCGAGGCCTACTACCAGGCAGCCAGGATTGACGGGGCGTCGCCGTGGGCAACTTTCTGGTACATGGAGCTGCCCAAGATGCGCGGCGTGCTCACCATTGCCGTGCTGCTGCGGTGGATGGACAGTTTCCTGATCTACGCTGAGCCCTTCGTGCTGACAGGAGGCGGTCCCGGCAATTCGACCACGTTCCTCTCGATTTACCTGGTCAAGATTGCCCTCCTGCAATTCGACCTGGGACCGGGCGCGGCATTTTCACTGATCTACTTTCTGATCGTACTGCTCTTCAGCTTTCTATTCTACCAGGCGCTTCTTCACGTGGGGAAAGGAGAAAAGGGATGATGCCAAAGAAAAAAACGATCGGCCTGCTCATATACTTTGCACTCATGGTGCTTCCGATCTACTGGATGCTCAACATGTCCCTGCGCAGCAACGCCGACATCCTCGCGTCCTTCGCCCTGTACCCGAAAGATATAACATTTGTCAACTACCTGAAAATATTTACGGATCCATCATGGTACATGGGTTATGTCAATTCGATGATCTACGTCTTCATAAACACCGCTATCTCGTTGGCCGTGGCATTGCCCGCCGCCTACGCCTTTTCACGCTACCGGTTCCTGGGGGACGGGCAGATATTCTTCTGGCTGCTTACCAACCGTATGGCGCCGGCGGCTGTTTTCGCGCTGCCCTTTTTCCAGCTGTATACCACAATCGGCCTGCTGGATACGCATATTGCAGTGGCACTTGCGCATTGTCTATTCAACGTCCCATTGGCGGTGTGGATATTGGAAGGCTTCATGTCCGGGATCCCCAAGGAGATCGATGAGACCGCCTTTATCGACGGGTACCGGTTACCCCGTTTTTTCATTACCATCTTTATCCCGCTGATCAGGGCCGGGGTCGGAGTGACGGCGTTTTTCTGTTTCATGTTCAGCTGGGTTGAACTGCTGTTTGCCCGGACACTGACGGTAACTGCGGCGAAACCCATTTCGGCAATCATGACTCGAACCATCAGCGCGACCGGTCTTGACTATGGCCTGCTGGCCGCGGCTGGTATCCTCACGATTGTACCAGGTGTGCTGGTGATCTGGTTCGTACGAAACCACCTCGCCAAGGGCTTCGCCCTGGGTCGGGTGTAACAAGGGGAACAACTATGAGTTTAGAATGGATGTGCTGGACCCGGCCGACGGCCATATTCTTCATCACTATTTTTCTGATGCTGTGCGGCATGCTCGTATGGGAGCTGGTATCGCCCACGATCGAGCGCAGCGGGTTCCTGATAATTTCGACAACGCGTGGCACACGCTTTTTCCTGGGATTGCTGGGGAGCGCCTTCATCCACCTTGCCTGGCTCGGGCTCACAGACCTCTCACTCTGGATCGCGCTCCCTGTTTCGGCGGTCTGGATGATTATTGTCATGCGTTGGGGATAGAGAGAAATGAGGGAGTTATTTCTATGTCGCGTGATGTTCACAGCCTTAACACCTCCGGCGTAGAGACGATTTTAGTCGAAGACTACCACTGAAGGCTATCAAGAGGAGGTATCTTTATGCTACGCGAAGCGCTCAGGAAAGGACCCGGGATGGTAATCCTGGGGGTGGTTGTGGCTGTATTGATTGTATGCTTTGCCAGCCCGGCAAGTGCAGACATGACAGCCGCTAAGAAGTGGGTGGATAACGAATTTCAACCGTCCACGCTGACCAAAGCACAACAGATGAAGGAGATGAAGTGGTTCATCAACGCGGCTAAGCCCTTCAAGGGGATGAACATCAAGGTCGTCTCGGAGACCATCCCGACCCACGAATATGAGGCCAAGGTTCTGGCAAAAGCCTTCGAAGAGATCACCGGGGTCAAGGTTTCCTTTGACCTGATTCAGGAAGGGGACGTCATCGAAAAACTCCAGACGCAGTGGGCGTCCGGAAAGAACATCTATGACGGGTGGATTAACGACTCCGACCTCATCGGCACCCACTGGAGGTACGGGTTCGTGGTTCCCCTGAGTGATTTCATGAAGGGCGAGGGAAAGGATGTGACCCTCCCCACGCTCGATGTGGATGACTTCATGGGCAAATCCTTCACAACCGCCCCGGACGGCAAGATGTACCAGCTTCCGGACCAGCAGTTCGCGAATCTCTACTGGTTCCGCTATGACTGGTTCAAACGTCCGGATTTCAAGGAGAATTTCAAGAAGATTTACGGCTACGAGCTGGGTGTTCCGATCAACTGGTCGGCCTACGAGGATATTGCCGAGTTTTTCAGCGAGCATGTCAGAGAGATCGACGGCAAGGCCGTGTACGGTCATAACGACTACGGAAAGAAGGCCCCGGATCTGGGCTGGCGGTTTACCGATGCCTGGCTGTGCATGGCCGGCGCCGGCGACAAGGGGATTCCCAACGGTGTCCCGGTTGACGAATGGGGTATTCGCGTCGACAAAGATTCATGCCCGGTCGGCGCGAGCGTCTCCCGCGGTGGTGCCGCCAACGGCCCGGCCGCCAAGTACGCCTTGCGCAAGTACATGGAATGGCTCCGGAAATATGCTCCTCCCGGTGCCCTGGGAATGGATTTCTACACCTACCTGCCCTTCGTGGCCGGCGGCAGTGTGGCGCAGCAGATCTTCTGGTATACAGCTTTCGTGGCTGACATGGTCAAGCCGGGGCCGACGGTCAACGAGGACGGAACCCCGAAATGGCGTATGGCGCCCTCGCCCCACGGTCCCTACTGGGAAGAGGGGATGAAGCTGGGTTATCAGGACTGCGGGTCCTGGACCTTTATGAAGAGCACGCCGCTGGAACGCCGCAAGGCCGCCTGGCTCTTCGCGCAGTTCTGCGTGAGCAAGACCACGTCGCTGAAAAAGACCCATGTTGGGTTGACGCCGATTCGTGACAGCGATATTCGGCACCAGTCCTTTACCGACCGCGCGCCGAAACTGGGCGGTCTGGTAGAGTTTTACCGCAGCCCGGCCCGTGTCGCCTGGACACCTACCGGCACCAACGTGCCTGATTATCCGAAGCTGGCGCAGCTGTGGTGGCAGAATATCGGAGAGGCGGTTTCCGGTGAAGTGACCGTGGACAGGGCCATGGACAATCTGGCCGCTGAGATGGACAAAGTAATGGCACGTATAGAGCGAGCAAAGGTACAGAAGGTAGCCGGTCCGAAACTGAACAAACCCGTTGACGAAGCGATCTGGCTGAATAAGCCCGGTTCGCCGAAGGCGAAGCTTGCCAATGAGAAACCAAAGGGTGAGACGGTCGACTATGACCAGCTCATCAAGGCATGGCGGGAGGGTCGCGTAAAATAATCGCCCCGCTGTGATAACCGTTATGCACCCCGCCTGGAGTGCATGCACCAATGTTGCACATCAGAGGGGTTAAGGCATTCGCTTTAACCCCTCCTTTTTATAATCATGGAACAACTCAGGCCGTCAGCCGTGCCTGCGGCGGCGAAAAGCGCGAAGGGGAAGCGGACGCATGAAACCAGCCGACACGAAAAGGATCCTGGTGATCGACATCGCCCGGCTGTACGCCATGTCCCTGGTCTTCTACGGCCACTTCATCGAGCGGATCATGCTACTGAACAATTCGGCTGCTGCTGCCCAGTACAAATTTATCTATTCATTCCACATGCTGCTGTTTTTTGTCCTGGCAGGCTACGTCGCCCGGGAGAACGACCTCACACTCGGTTTCGGGAGGTATCTCAAATACCGCACCCTCTCCCGTCTCCTCCCCTTCGTATTTTTCACCGTAGTCTTTATGGTGCTGCCCGTCTTCTTCTCCGGGGACTTCTTTCAGCTGCAACTGCCAAGCGTCAACGGGTATCTGACCGGGCTCCTGAATACGGCCTTCGGGATCCCCATGTTCTGCGTGCCGTCGTGGTTTATCCTGATGCTCTTTTCCGTTGAAATGGTCCACTACGCGGCCTTCCGGTTTCTCAATTCCAACGCGAAGATCCTGATCGGCGCCGCCATTTTTTACGTGGTGGGGTACTGGCTCAACCTGGAACTCGACATCTTCAACCCGGTGAAGGGGAGAACCATCGAATGGAATTACTTCTTCATCCATGAGGCCATCACCATGTACGCGTTCTACCTGCTGGGGATCTACCTGGGACGTACAAAGGTCTTCACGGAGAAGGTGTCGCCATGGATCGCCGGGCCCGGGCTGATCACCAGCTTTCTGATCGTTCTGTTCACCTATAACCTGAACACAGGGCTGTTCCCTTTTCCCCCCTATGACGCAGTGGTGATCATATTCGCTTCGCACGGACATTTCCTCTGGTTCCCTTTCACGGCGGTGGTAGGCTCTTTCGGCGTCCTGTTCCTGTCCAAGCTTACCCCTCCGCAGAAAACGCTCGTCTGGATGGGGCAGAACACACTGATCCTCATGTGCCTGAACGGCATCTTCTACCACTACATCAATCCGCGGGTGGCACAGTGGGCGGTTGAGAACCTCCCCCCCTCCGCGCTGGTCGTCTTCGGGGTGGGATGCGTAATGACCTTGGCGAGCCTGGCTCTATGCATCCCGCTGATATTCCTGCTCGACCGATACGTCCCCCAACTCGTCGGCAACCCGAAGAGAAACGGGCCGTGGTTAAAGAATTTCATTTGAATCAGGGACTGTCAAGAAAGACGTGAAAAAGAGGTGGCGAAAAACTGATCCGCCCCCGAAATAATAGGCACCCAGTTAAGCTGCCAAAAGAAAGCCTTCGCAACGTTGCAGGAAAACCCCTTGATTTCTCATATTACCAAAACAGCAAAACCCTCTGCATGCATCTCACAATCGCTCTTAAGTACCACAGACCTGTCTTACCCTCGGAAACATGGATTTCTTGTCAGCTCAATCCCTGCTGAAGCGGACATTATAGACGTAGCTTTCCGCCTCGCTTTTTGTGTGCTGGGAATTTATATAGAATGAAATTCCTTCAATATCACGCGGCCGGCCGCCGTCAATGTCGGGAAACAGTTTCTTATAATCTTCTTCCAGATTTCTCTTCTCAGGATACCATTCGTTCAACTTATCACTCTTGTTCCTGAGTACGATATATCTTACCTTGCTCGCAAGTGGCTGAGGACTTGTAACTATTGTATCTTTAGGACATTCCACCCCCCATATATAACCTATTGTAGGGGTGTTCAGTTTCGCGGGCCATCCGGTGGACTTGAAGGCAACGTATATCTGAATAGCCTGATCATCGGTGTCGGCCTTTCTGATATCCGCGCCGGTCGGCAATTTTGCTACCTTCCATTCCCAGCTAAGAAAGGGGTATTCCGCCATTTTAACTTGTATCTCTTTTTTTATCCCGAAAGAGGATTCGCTGTCGCTCTTCATGTGCAGGGCGTATCTATCGTCTACCCTCTCAAGAACAAGGTTAGTAACCCCTTGCTTCTCCACCAGTTCCCAACCTGATGGGGCGCCTTTTCCCATCTTTTCCGAATCAAATCCGGCAATGGTCAGGCTGTTGTCCCCGCCGGCCATAACCTTTCCCGGCAGAGTCAGGATAAAAACCATCATAAATAAGAATATTAAAAAAGATCTATGGCTCCTCATGATTTATTCCCCCCTTTCCTGCTCATAGAGACCCATTATATCGGTCCTCGTAAAGACGGATTCGACCCTCTTTACATGTTTTCCTATGTTTTCCCTTCCATCTTCCTCTTCGCGATCAATCAGTGTTATCACACGATCGACGATGAGTCCCGCTTCTTGTGCTTTTTCAATGGCAATTATGGTGGATTTCCCCGTGGTAATAACATCGTCGAGAACAGCCACCCTTTCTCCTTCTTTTATGTTTCCCTCTATCGCGCTTTTCGTGCCATGTTCCTTGGCGTCCCTCCTGACAATGAAGGCCTTGATGGGCCGGTTTCTCTGATATGATATCACAGAGACAGCGTTGGCCATCGGATCCGCCCCCAGGGTAAGTCCTCCAACCGCTGAAATCCCGGAATCTTCAAGCATGTCAAATATAATATTCCCTATCAGGTTCATCCCCTCCGGATCAAGGGTCGTGGGTTTACAGTTAAAATAAAAGTTGCTCTGTTTTCCGGAAACTAATGTAAATGGCGGATCATCCCTGTAACGGAAGGTGCGCTCCACTATCATGCGTGCCAGTCTTGCCCTCATTTCGCTGTGGTTCATCTCAAATCGTCTCCTCTGTTTTACTCACTGTTTTTCTTCATTTTTCTCTCAAGCTCTTCCATCCTTCTCATAATATAATCCGGATCCAGCCGCTGGGTCTCACGGTACTCGGCTACGGCCATATCAGTCCATCCCTTTTTATCATAGTACAGACCCAATGTGAAATGCGTCTCCGGATTGTCGGGATCTATTTCCAGGGCTTTCTCTGTCTGTTTTATAGCATGATCAAGATTGCCCGCACCATAATACGCCCTGCCGAGGTAAAATCGTGTATCACGATTGAAGAGATTTATCCTGAGCGCGATCAGCAGGATTTCCCGCGCCTTTTCAAAATCCCCGAGGTTTATATAAGCTATTCCCAGGCCCACCACAACACGCTCATCATATGGCCTTATCTTTCTCGCCTTTACGTAATAGGAAACGGCCTTTTTAAAATCCCTCTTTCTGGCATAGTTAGCGGCAAGATTGGAAAGCGCATCAAAGTAACCCGGGCGTATCTTTATGGCCCTTTCATATTCCCCGATGGCACCGTCTGTATCCCCTTCTATATCGCATATCCTGCCAAGAAAGAACCGGTCCACGCTGGCGGTGGAACACTTGTCTATGGCTTTTCTGTAGTACTGTACAGCCTCTTCGCGATCTCCCTTTTTAAAGAAGATCTCACCAAGGCCCTCATATGCCGAATAGTATTCCGGATCGATCTTGATCGTTTTTCCATAATAGATAATGGCCTCGTCTCCCGACTCTTTCAGCCTGTATGCCTCTGCCAGCTTGTAATAATATTTGGCAATCTTGGGATTAATTTTTATAGCCTTCTTATATTCCTCTATCGCCCTGTCGTATTTTTTGATGGAAAAATACTTATCTCCCCGGAGATAACAGGTGTTTGACGATGCGCAATACGCCTCCGTCGCGAAAACCAACAAAACAGATAAAGACAGCAAAACAACTTTTAAGCCTGTTCTTCTCATGGAGAAACTCTTTCTTTCCAGGAAAGCTATGGGTGCATTAACACAAATCGCACAGGAACATCCACCGGCATGGGAACCGGAGATCCCATTCGTCTCGCGGGTTCGAACTTCCACGACTCAACCGCCTTCATGGCGGCCCGATCCAGGACCAGGTGCCCCGAAGTCTCTTTTACCTTCACTCCGACCACATTGCCGTCAATCGATATCATCGCGGAGAGAAGAACCCTTCCCTCATACCCCCTTCTGCGCGCAATTGCCGGATATTCTGGAGGCGGATTGTTTTTATAGCGGGGTATGGCAGACGTCATTACTATTTCTTCAGCCTGCCTATCTTTATTTTGCATGGCATGAAAAGACGGCAGTGCCTCGGACATTTTTACGGGTGCAATCTCCCGGGGAAGATTGGGCTCTTTTCTCTCTTCTGTTGAAACATCCGCTTCTTTCTTCACTCTTTTCTCCGCCCGCTTTTTTAACGCCCCCTCTTCTCTGCAGTCCGCCTTGTCCTTCTCCTTTTTTGTCTCATGAACCTCGACTTCAGAACCCCCTTTATATGCAGAAACAAGCGATATTTCAAGAGTCTTATTCTCATGGATTTCAGGAAGAGTGCAAACAGCCGGAATACGTACAAGTGCCGCGCCGCAGTGAAGGGCAACGGTAATGACAGCCGCAATTACAAGATTTTTCCCCGGCATTATTTACGGTCCCGCAAAGTGTTTTTTGAACCGCCCCCTGACCCCTGATTACCGGTCTCTGTTTTCAATGACAGTCCGGAAATACCGGCTTTCTTCACCATATCTATGACCGACACAACCGCTTCGTAAGGCGCCTCCCTGTCACCGGAGATGATAATCTTTGTTCCAGGCGATTCCCTGTGGAGAAGAACCAGCCGGGAGATAAGGGCCTGAACATTTATTTTCTCCCTGTTGAAAAATATTTCTCCGTTTTTCTTTATCGCGATTTCGGCACAATCTTTCTCCTTTACCTGCGCGGCGGATGAAACCGGCAGATTGACGGGGATCCCCCTGTTGATAGTCATCGACATCGCAAAAAATATAAATGCCACAAGGAGGAGAAAGACCACATCAATCAGGGGTATCATCTCGATGCGGGCTTTACCTGTGTGTTTTCTTGAAATTTTCATCAGTGCTCACAATGAGTTCTCTCAAACAGTATCTCCAGGGTAGTGCCATATTTTTCCATCTCCTGCGCGGTCTTCTCGATCCTGGATAGAAAATAGTTGTAGGGTATAAGACTGAAGATCGCTATGGCAAGTCCAAAGGCGGTGGTCAGAAGGGCCTGCCCTATTCCCGCGGTAATCATTGCAGGGTTTTCCACACCCGCGCCCCCCATCATATTGAAGGAATATATTATTCCCGTTACAGTTCCCAGAATACCGAGGAGGGGTGAAAGCGTTATCATCGTGTCAAGGATGGGGAGATACCGTCTCATTCTCGCGATTTCTTCATCAGCGCTCATACGGAGAGCGTCTTTCAGTGAAAACTTCCGATGGACGATACCACACACCAGAACACGTACAACCGGATCATGGGAATCCGTTACAACCTCCCTGGCCGCTTCAAGCTCTCCTTTTTCAACAAGAGACATAAACCTGTCGAGCAGGTCTCTGTCACGCATCCTCTTCTCCCGCGCCCAGAATATACACCTCTCTATGACAATGGTAAGGGATACCAGGGAGCAGAAGAGGAGAGGGTACATTACCGGTCCGCCCTGATAAAAATAGTTAATCATCTGAATTTCCTTTCACCATGCGAGGTTAAAAACCAATTGAAACGCCGCCCCTGACGGTAATCCCAGGCGATGGGTAATAGACATTAGGCGATCCATACTGTTCCCAATCAGATCCCATTGTAGAATACTTCTCATCAGTCAGATTCTCGATGCCGAAGAAAGCAGAAATCTTGAGGTCGTCAAATTCGGGCTCATACCGGAGGAAAAGATTATAAATTGTGTAGTCATCCATCTGCTCGGTATTGTTGTCGTAATCAGCACCCAGATACCTTTTTCCAATATATTGAACTTCAGGACGCAGCATAAGAGTATATGGCAGGTATATTTCCAGTCCGGCATTGGCCATTTCCCCAGGAACCAAAGGTACCTTTTTGCCGGCATTTCCGCCCTCTCTGAATTCCGCGTCATGACAGGTAAAATTACCATAGAATTTGGCCAGGTCCTTCAATTTATAAGACATCGCAAACTCGGCTCCTTCGTGTCTCGTCTTGTCGAGGTTTTCGTTTCTGCCATTGGGCCATGGAGCATTATTCCATGCGATCTCATCTTCCATGTCAATCCTGAACATTGTCAATCCTATCTTCAGGTTTTCCAGAGGATAGAACTGAGCGCCTATTTCATAGCTTTTACCTTTTTCTTTTTCAAGATCAGCATAAAATGCATCTCCCAAGCCATAGTATGATGCCTGCTCATCGGTAAACGGATAGCGATACACCTGGGCATATTTTGCAAACACCTTGGATTTTTCCCCTATCAGATAAGTCAGACCTGCCTCATACGCTTCTCCTTTGTGAGTCTTTTTGCTGTCAAAGAGCATCGCTCCTGTTGAAAGTATTTTATTTCCTTTTATTTCCGCCCTTTCAGTTCTGTATCCGGCACTCAGGATAAGTTCTTTGAGGATGTTGAATTCGTCTCTGAGGTAGTAGCCGAGGCTGTTTTTCGTCAGTTCTGCAGTAGATGTTTTTAATGTCTTTTCACGATCACTGAATTTATCAACATCAAGGTTCTCATGATAATAATCCAACCCCAGAATCAGCTTGTTTCCATACCCGAAAATATCCTTCTCCAGTATATATTTTGGCATGATTCCGTACGTGTCGATGTCCACAACGGAATAGGAGGGGTATGATGCATAATCAGCCGTGATATCCTTATTGCCATACATAAAATTAACGTCAACTCGTCCGAAAGCACCCAGAAAGGATTCCGTCTTAAGGTTGATATTACTATATTCATTTGATGCGTCATCGTCGGGGTTACCCGCCTGTCTCCTGTTTTCTTCCATCTGTGCCTTTGTCAGGCAACCAGGCATGTCAAAATCTGTTTCGTTAAAGGACACCCCAAGGGAAATATCGAAATAATCGCTGCACTCATAACCCAGATTTAATCCAGCGCCCTTCGACGCAAACTTTGACCTCTCTCTGTACCCAAATATTTTCTGGTTTTCACCGGTCAGGGCATACGAGAGTCTGTCGTAAGAACCGGTTATTCCGACTCTTTCGTCATGCAGGCCATAGCTTCCGGCTATAACCGAAGCGTTTATCTCAGGTTTTCCTTTGCCCCTTTTTGTGATGATATTAATCACGCCTGCAACAGCGGCGTCACCATACAGAACACTGGAAGC
>CAZSYH010000056.1:0-11976 GCA_964610735.1 uncultured Syntrophaceae bacterium
ATTTTATGTAACCTCCCCACTTGGTCTCTATATTGTTAAAAAGATTTTCTGAAGTGTCAGCCTGTGCTGGCGCTGCCCCGGAGTCGGCCAGGGCCGGCGAAGTGTCTGCATTCCCGCATATGAACAGCGCAATCAGCAGAAACCCGACGATTTTGAGGTCTGTACCCGGTTTATTCACGATAGCATCATTCCTGATCGTCCGCCACCAAGCCATCCCTGATATGGACGAGCCGCCTGGCATAATCCATCACCATCCGATCATGCGTGGAAAAGATAAATGTAACATCCTTCTTTTCATTCATTTCCCTCATCATCTCCATAAGCCCTTCACCGGTCTTTGAATCAAGATTTGCCGTAGGCTCGTCGGCCAGCACTATCAAGGGATTTGACACAATAGCCCTGGCAACTGCGACCCGCTGCTGCTGTCCTCCGGAAAGTTCGGCAGGTCGTCTGCTGTAGGCATCTTTAAGACCGACATCGTCCAGAATGGCTGTCGCCCTTTTTCTTCGCTCTGCCGCCGGAACACCCTGAAGGAGCATGACAAACTCGACATTCTCCAGGGCGGAAAGGACGGGGATCAGATTGTAGGCCTGGAACACGAATCCTATATTGTTGAGCCGGAGGTTAGCGAGTTTTGACTGGCTCATCTCATTGATAATGTTACCGTCTAATGTGATACTGCCGGAATTAGCATAATCCAGACCGCCTATGATGTTCAGCAGAGTGGTCTTACCTGAGCCCGAGGGACCAGCAAGGGCAATGAAGCCACCTTTCCGTATGGAAAGATTCACGCCTCTCAGTGCATGGACTTCGACCTTCCCCTGCCGGTATATCTTTTTTACATCCCTGCATTCCACTATACTCATATGAAATCTCCCGTTCACTGTTCACTGTTCACTGCTCACTGCCCACTGCCCACTGCCCACTGCTACAAATGCGCCATTGCCTTCACTGGGGTAAACCTGGCGGCCTTAACGGCGGGATAGATGCTGACCACAAGTCCCAGGATAAGAACAACAAGGTTCGCCGCAACGATATCCTTGATGAGTACAAAGGGATAGATTACCCGGGACATGCCCGCAAATTCCAACCCCTCGGAAAGGGCGGAAAGGTCTATGCCTGTGTCGGTCAGGGCGAATATGCTCAGAAAACCGAGGGCGTTTCCCGCCACCATGCCGAGCAGAAGGAGAAAGAAGGACTCTGCAAGAACCTCCTTCACAATCCACCAGGGCTTCATGCCCAACGCCTTTAAAAGGCCAAATTCCCTGATGCGCTCGAATACTGCCATGAGTATTGTATTGACTATGCCGAACCCCATGGCGATAAAAATAATCAGAAACCACAGGTAAATAAACCAGTCATACATCTTCAGTACCGCGGTTACGAAAGGGAGAAGTTCCCGCCAGGTCTGAACATCATAAGACTCTGAGGGGAGTACCCCTCTCAAGTCATCGGCAACTTCGTCCGATTCCTTGTAATCGGCGAGGAGGATGGATACTTCGGAGATCTCATTCCCAAGTTTCAACATTTTCCGGGCCGCGCCTATGGTGACAAAGACAAACTGCTTTTCAGTGGCCTCCATCTCCGCCCTGAATATGCCTGTTATTTTGAAGGCCCTGGAGGCGATATCCCCTTTTGTATCCTGCGACATCATGACCAGTTTACGACCCAGTTTTGTCTCAAACTTGTCCGCCAGGGCCTGCCCCACAATAATCCCGTATGTATCTTCGGCCTTCAGATACGCCCCTTCGGTAACCGCCTGCCCGATAAATGAAATTCCGGCCTCTCGTTCGGGATCAATTCCGACAAGGGTTGCACCTCCTGAGTGTCTCGCGTTGCTCGCAATTGCGTCAACACGAACACGGGTAGTCCATCTGGCGTCCTGAGGTAGAATTTTCGAAAGGGCGGCTTCTACAACTTCCGGTTTATCTATACTGTTTTCGATAACGGGGTCTTTTCTGAAACCCCTATGGTGCACCTGAATATGACCGGTGAGGGTTGTTATTCCGTTTCGAACCATTTGCTCCGAAATCCCGCGCATCAATGCCCCCAAAAAGATCATTGCCCAGACACCTATAATTACAGCGGTCATAATGACAATGGTTCGACGGGGGTTCCGCCAGATATTTCGCCATCCCATCTGAAGATACATTACAGTCCCTCAATCAAACTGCAGTCATTGCCTCAACCGGCCTCAAACGCCTTACCTTCAGGACCGGATAAATGGCGGTCAGAATCGTTATAATCAGCACTATGCCTGCTCCAACAGAGACGGAAAGGATCGAAAGCTGAGGATACATCCTCTCGGGCAGTCCGTACTGCCTCAGGAGTTCCGAGGCTCCCGAAATCAGGATACCGTGTACCTGAAAATACCATGTTATCATACCCCCGGAGATGATACCGAGAATGATCCCGATAAGGGTAATCGTCACCGACTCAAGGAACAGAGATCTCATCAGCCGGCCCGGCGTCATTCCAATCGCCATAAGAACACCAAATTCTCTTGTCCTTTCAAAAATCGCCATCAGGAAAGTGTTCAGGATACTGAAGGCGACCACTACAATCAGGATTACATACATGATAAGCCCGCTTGCCAGATCCAGCTTTATGGACTGAACGATACCGGGCATAAGTTCCATCCAGTCAAGTACCACCAGGTTTCCATCACTGTCTATTCCCCTGACTCCCGTCCCCAGTTCCTTTTTTATCTTTTTTACATCTTCCAGGGAACTGCCCAGAGCCACCACTTCATGAACAGCGCCGCGCATGGAAAAGACATCCTGGAAGTATCTGAGGGGCATCTGAACCGAATTACGGTCAAACTTGTCCTCACCGGAACTGAAAATTCCCTTTACCTTCAGAACCGACGCGGCAACCGAACCATCACGACCCTGGCCCAGTACAACAAGTTCATCCCCGATATCCACCTTGAGATTCCTGGCCAGAAGTTCACCCACCAGGGCCATGTCAGTATCTTCCCGTGCCAGATATTCCCCCCTCCGTACCAGTTTTTTAAGCGTGGAAACCTTCGCTTCTCTTTCAGGGTCAATGCCTGTCAGGAGGATACCATAGGTCCGGTCACTGGAAGAAACGAGGGAAAAGGCATTCGCCCGGGATGTATAAGCCTCAATCTCAGGAATATCCTTAATGACATCACCCACTGCGCCGGGGTCCGGCACCACCAGCCGGGTATCCATCTTGTCCCTGTACCCTTCGGCCTGTACCTGTACATGACCTGTGTGAATCTTTACCGCCGTATTGATCATGGTATCATAAGAGCCGAACTGAAAGGATAACATGAAGACGAGGAGCATGGTGGCAAATACGATGGCGAGAATGGTCAGAAGCGATCGTCTGGAATTACGCCATATATTTCGCCAGGCCATTTTGATCTCAATCGACACGATACCTTACCTCCCCTGGTTTTTCAGCGAAGAAAGGGTAAACAAATCAACCGGAAGACTCTCCTTGAACAAAAGCTCTCTGTATTCAAGCATTGTGTATTCATCTTCCGTATCCGCCTTCCACATCTTGTAGACTCTGGGAAAAAGCTTGCCGCCGATCATCTGTATCTTCGCGGCTGTCATGGCCTTGACAAGCAGGAGATCTTCGTCATAAAACTCCTGACTCAGAAAAATAAAATCCTCGCGGACCCTGAGCTTCTGCATTCCCCATACCACCGGCGCATCCGGTTTCGGCATCGATGTGATTACAAAAACCTTTTTCCCGTCATGAATCTCCGTTCCCGTAATCTTGTGGGTATAATCATCGATAATGCTGTCCGACTTTGCAAGGTCGTTATTTGAAAAATCGGAGCCCATCCAGGACTGGGACATCATTGAAGGGGGAAGTTTGATGACACGGTTTACCCTGGGATTGAATATCCACATCTCCTCCCCCTTCTTCAGGGTTCCGTTTCCGTTGTCTTTGGGGGGCGCGATAATGGTAAAGAGGCTGTCCTTCTCTCCCCTGGTCCATGCCTTGATGGTCAGAGTACGTTCCCAGCCGGGACGATGTATGGTCATATCAACTACTGAAAAGGATGCGCTCCCCCTGTAATAATTAACGGCGTCCCTGACGAGTGTTTCAACTTCCACTGCATGCAACGGGCCGCAGAGAATGGTAAAAACAGCGATGGACAGCCAGAAGATTATGATTGATTTTTTCCCCATTTATCCCTCCCCACCTTACCATTTACGGATGCCTGATCCCGCATTTGTTTCATAACCCGGTAGCATGACCGGTCTGGAATGTCAATTATTGAACCCCGGCCCGGATCTGAACAGGCGCTCCCGGGACCATTGATTAATAGAAATCAGGAAACATTTATGATAGTGTCAGCCGCTATGATAGATAATCACAACAGAGAGATCAACTACCTGAGAATATCAATTACTGACAGGTGCAACCTGCGCTGTGTATACTGCATGCCGAAAGAGGGTGTGTCTTTCCTTGGTCACAAAGACATTCTCAGCTATGAAGAGATATTGAGGATCGTTAATGCTGCTGTAAATGCGGGCATTATCAAGGTGCGTGTGACCGGCGGAGAACCCCTTGTACGACGCGGAGTTACAGACTTTCTCGCATCCCTCACGAAGGTGGAGGGCCTGCGGGACATCAGCCTGACAACAAACGGAATCCTTCTGGAAGACCATGCCGAAGAAATATTTAATGCCGGCATAGGGAGAATAAATGTCAGCCTCGACTCCCTCTCCCCCGACAAATACAGAGATATAACAAGGGGCGGTGATATCAACAGGGTGATTCGGGGAATACAAAAGGCATACGACACCGGGTTTTCACCCATCAAGATCAACGTGGTGGCGATAAAGGGGTTCAACGACAACGAAATAATCGATTTCGCGAAACTTACCATAGACAAACCCTACCAGATACGATTCATTGAATTCATGCCGATAGGTGACTCGGCCCTGGAAAACAGCCTGGGATACCTTTCCAATGATAAGGTCATAAAAAAGATAAACAGCTTCAGCCCCCTGAAACCCGTAATACCGACTCGTCGGGACAGGGCAGACGGTCCGGCATGCCTGTACACCATGAAAGACGCAATGGGAAAAATCGGTTTCATCAGCGCCATGAGTCACGAATTCTGCAGTTCCTGCAACAGGCTCCGCTTGACGGCCGACGGACACCTCAGGGCATGCCTCCTCTCAGACGAGCCAGCGACCGATCTCAAAACACCCCTGCGTGACGGGTGCACCAATTCCGAGCTGGAAACCCTTATCAGAGACCTTATCAGTAGAAAACCAGGCGGCTATAAGATAAACTGCCAGCAGACCCATAGAAGGAAGTGCGCGACGAATATGTCTTCAATCGGCGGGTAAGAGAGATGACCTGCCAACGCAATGCGTTTTGGTGAAAATGTGGTGCAATCCTATGACAACTGAACCACGTTCCACAGCCGGATATTATATGGACAGGCGCGAAAAGGAGCTGATCCAGCGCCTCCTGAAACCCATGGATGGCGAACGCCTGCTCGACGTGGATTGCGGAGAGGGGAACTATCTTCGTTTCTTCAGGGGAAGGGGGTGCAGCGTGACAGGTACCGATCCATCACAGCACATGCTGGATATGGCAAGAGAAACATTGGGGCAGAGGGCCGATCTCTGTCCTGGTGACTATGAAGACCTCCCCTTTTCCGATAACGAGTTTGATATTGTCACCCTGATTTTCCCCGACTCGGCATGCAACCTCCAAAACGCGATAAACGAAGCAATCAGGGTATGTCGCGGGAGGATATTCCTCGGAACCATAAACCGGTATTCTCCTGGTTCAGCCTATGGAACAAAAAATGCCGCCTCAGATCCATATGGCTATCCTCTTCGTTCAAGCATCCCCGAGATGATTCGTCTGATCAGATCGTCGCTTTCGGATACCACGATAAAATGGGGCAGCGTTATCTTTTTCCCGCCGGGGTGGTATCCGGCCGGCTCTTTTTTTGAAGAAAGAATTCCCGTCATGAGAAATCCATTCGGTTCATTTATCGGGCTTGCCTTCCCGGTCACCTACACCCATATAACCGTGCAGGATCCCCTTGGAGAAGCATCAGAGGCAAAGGCCGCAGGCGGATATCCCGAGCCCGGCGCCGCAAGAAGGGGAACCGGCAAATGAAAGAGACAATCCTTTATGAAAAGTTGAATAATGATTATGTAAGGTGTCATGTCTGCGCTCACAGATGCAAAATAGCTCCATCAAGACTTGGCGCCTGCGGGGTTCGGGAAAATCGGAGTGGAACGCTGTACTCACTGGTATATGGAACATCGATAGCGGAGAGCATAGACCCTATCGAGAAGAAGCCCCTCTTCCATGTATATCCGGGTTCCAAATCCTATTCCATAGCCACCGTTGGGTGCAATTTCAGGTGCGACTCCTGCCAGAATTATGACATATCACAAGTGTCGCGCAGGAAGGAAAAGATCAGAGGGCACAGCTCCATGCCGGAGGAGATAATAGAAAGAGCACTGAGGACGGGATCAAAAACCATCGCCTACACATACACCGAACCCACGATATTCTTTGAATACGCGCTGGATATAGGAAAGATGGCCCATAAAGAAGGCATTAAGAATGTCTTTGTTACCAACGGCTTCATGACCGGGGAGGCGCTTGAAGAAATCGCCCCCTGGCTCGATGCGGCGAATGTTGACCTCAAGTCATTTCGCAACGAATTTTATAAGAAGTACTGTAAGGGAAAACTCCAGCCGGTTCTGGACAGCTTGAGAAAAATGAAAGATCTCGGCATCTGGGTAGAGGTAACAACCCTCATCATACCAGCCCTGAATGACAGCAGAGAAGAACTTAGGGACATCGCCAGGTACATCCATTCACTCGGCCCGGAAACTCCCTGGCATATCAGCCGGTTCCACCCGCAATACAGGATGGAAAACCTTCCCCCTACCCCGCTGGCAACGATACACATGGCATCGGAGATAGGAAAAGAGGCCGGCCTCAAATATGTCTACGCCGGCAACGTCCCGGGTGACGATGGAGAAAACACCTATTGTTCAAATTGTGGGAGGCTATTGATAAAAAGATACGGATTTAAGGTTGAAAAGATAGATCTGAGAGAATTAAAATGCCCCGCGTGCAAAACCCTGCTGGACGGAATTTATGAAAGTTCCTGGGACAATATTTAGTATTCATAATCATCAATGTTGTTTCCTGAATAATTATGATATGTATCTAACAAACTTAGGGTATCCAACACATGAAAAGATCCCTCTTGCTATACATTCTGTTTATCGCAATCTTGACTGTCCCCCCCCCCCCTGCACGCCTCCGAAGTGACAAAATCGTCAGGGCAGGCAACTGTTCCGCAGGAAATCCTCATCCTGAACTCATACCATCCCGGGTATGCATGGTCCGACGATGAACAGGCCGGCATCATCGCCGTGTTTCGAGCGAAAAACGAAAACCGGCTCCCCGTCATTGAATATCTGGATCTCAAACGCCTGCCCGACGGCAGCACGGTGATCAATCATCCGTTATCCTTTTACGCCACCCACCGGACGGTTATTCAAACGACTTTGGGCATCATCGGCTTCCTGCTGATCGTGGTCTCCCTGCTGGCGGCTATCCTTATCCTGCGGAGGCGGGGAGCCGTCGCGCTGCGCCGAAGTGAAGAGAACTTCCGCAATTCGCTGGATGATTCCCCGCTGGGCGTGCGCATCGTGACGGAAGAAGGCGAGACACTGTATGCCAATCGGGCGATTCTGGATATATATGACTACGACAACATTGAGGAATTAAAAACAACGCCCGTAGAGAGACGATATACCCCGGAGAGCCAGGCCGAATTTGAGGTAAGAAGGGAAAAAAGAAAACAAGGTGGTAATGTCCCATCCGAATACGAAGTGAGCATCGTAAGGAAAGATGGTGAATTCCGCAACCTCCAGGTCTTCCGCAAGTCAATATTATGGGACGGTAAAAAGCAGTTTCAGGTAATCTATAAGGATATCACCGACCGCAAGCAGGCGGAGGAGGCGCTGCGCGAGAGCGAGTTGCTTTTCAGGAAAGTGTTTGAAGAGCATGCGGCGGTTAAGATGATCATCGATCCGGATACCGGGACTATCATCGATGCCAACAAGGCAGCGGTAGTTTTCTATGGATGGTCGAGTGAAAAACTCAAGCAGATGAAGATTCAAGAGATCAACACTCTTTCGCCTGAAGAGGTCAAAAAAGAGATGGAGAAGGCCATAAACCATAAAAAAGTGCATTTCGAATTCCACCACAGGCGGGCCGATGGTTCCGTTCGGGATGTGGATGTGTTCAGCGGCAAGATCCAAGTAAATAAAAAAAATTTCCTACATTCCATTATTTACGACATCACCGAGCGCAAGCGGGCGGAGGAGAAGCTGCAGGTTTCCCGGAAACGGTTGCGCGCCCTTGCCGGGCGCCTGCAGGAAGTGCGTGAAGAGGAGAGAACACAGATCGCCCGTGAGATTCATGACGAACTGGGAGGGGCCTTGACCGGCCTGAAGATCGATTTTTCCCTTCTGAAAAAAGATGCTTTGAAAATAGAAAATGAGACCGTCAGGGCATCCTTGCTCGCTGATATAGACCCCATGATTAAATTCACTGACGCAACCATCCATACCGTGCGCAGGATCGCGATGGAACTGAGGCCCGGCGTTCTGGATGACCTTGGACTCGTTGCGGCCCTGGAATGGCTGCTCGGCGATTTTCAGAAACGCACCGGTATCCGCTGCAAATGGATTTCATCCGTCGAATATATCGAACTGGACTCCGACCTTTCCACGGCACTGTTTCGCATCGTTCAGGAGTCGCTGACCAATGTGGCGCGCCACTCCGGCGCGACCGAGGTGCGCGTTCATTTGCGCGCAGACCCGGATTCCTTCATTCTGGAGATAAAAGACAACGGCACTGGCATGGAAAAAGAAAAGCTCATGGACCCGACCTCACTCGGGCTCCTGGGGATGAGGGAACGCGCCCTGATGTTCGGGGGAAGCTTCAGGGTGAAGGGAACCCCCCGAACAGGCACAACAGTGACGGTTGAGATCCCGCCTGCAGAAAAGAGAAAAATGGATCGGGATCAGAAAGGAGACGCCGGATGATTCGGGTGATTATAGTAGATGACCATCCCGTCGTTCGGCGCGGTTTGAACCAGATCATCGCCGCACAGAAGGACATGCAGGTCACGGGCGAAGCGGAGAATGCCCGGGAGGCCCTCCGCGTCATCCGCCGGACCGCCTGCGATGCGGTTGTCCTTGATATTACACTGCCGGACGCCAGCGGGCTTGAAGTCCTGAATCAATTGCAACGCGAGCGCCCGACCCTGCCGGTCCTGATCATGAGCATCCATGAGGAAGAGCTGTACGCCCTCCGCGTGCTCAAAGCCGGCGCCTCAGGCTACCTCATGAAGAACAGCGTCCCGGAAGAACTGATCGAGGCGATCAGGAAGATCACCGACGGCGGGAGATACATCAGCCCCTCTCTCGCTGAAAGGCTGGCGTCGGAGCTGGCTTCCCCTGAAACATCATCGCTCCACGGGAAGCTCTCCGACCGCGAGTTCCAGATCATGTGCCTGATCGCCTCCGGAAAGTCTCTCAAGGAAATCGGCAATACCTTATGCATCAGCGGCAAGACAGTGAGCAGTTACCGGGTCCGCATTCTGGAGAAAATGAACATGAAGACCAACGCGGATTTGACCCGCTATGCCCTGGAACATCACCTCGTCTGAAAAACGTTAATAGGCATCGCCCCGAGGCAAAACAGCATACACGTAAATCACCTTTTCAGCTCTATCCGGGGTAAAAAGTACTCTCCAATCGCCGACTCGCAAGCGATAATCCCCCTTCAATTTGCCCGTCAAGTGTTTCACGGCATGGTGCAACAGAGGATTTTCCGCCTGTTCCAGCTCCAGTAAGGCACCCTGAATCCTCTGTTTTGCCGTTTTATCGAGCTTTAAATATTGTTTCTCGGCGGTGGGCTTAACTTCAATTCTCCAGCTCATGAAGTCCTTTCCCTTTGATGCCCTTTGATACTTCTTCTTTGCCTTGCCCGATAATTTCGACCCATTCAGGTTTAGAGAGTAAATCAAGGGTTTCCCGGTGACTCTCAATATACTCGTCAATGAGGTCTGTGAGTATTTTACCTATGTCCCTTTTCTCGATACCCGCAATAATCTTGAGAATATCTCTTTTATCCTCCGGTATCCGCACCGTTGCCGTATGCATATAACCATCCCCCTTCATCTATTTGTTCATTAGTATCTTAAGTGACTAATCGCTTTGTGTCAACACCTTCCTTGTAAGGATATCCCTACAAAAGAATCGGCATTCCCCTACAGACAAGCCGTTTCCAGATAGGATAAAAAGAACCTGAGGAAGATTACACAATGAAATCCCGTTGCTCACAGATTGTTTTTAAAACGGGCATCACCCTTTTTATGGAAAGGGGGCTAGCGTGAAGATATTTCTTGTTGATGATGCAGCTATTGTGCTTGAAAAACTGGCGACCATGATTTCCGGCATCGGCGGCGTCGAAATCGCCGGGCAGGCCATGAATGCACGCGATGCAATTCAATCCATCATCGAACTGAAACCAGATGTGGTGATCCTGGACATCCGCCTGAACGGCGGCGGCAACGGAATGGATGTGTTGAAGCGGATAAAGGAAGAAGACCCGCCGCCGATCGTCATCATGCTCACGAACTATCCCTATCCTCAGTATCGGAAAAAGTGTCAGGTCCTGGGCGCCGATTACTTCTTCGACAAGGTGGCAGATATCGAAAAGATCTACGATACGGTCAAACAATTGCTTGCGGATAAAGATTAACAGGGTCTTTATCGGCAACAACTGGGAAAAAGACCCATGAAAAAACTGCGTAAACTTGTTACATTCAGTCTGGACGACCGTAAATTCGGCTTGTACGTCTCCGTCGTTCAGCGAATTATCCGGGTGGTCGAAGTGACCGCACTGCCTAAGGCGCCGGAAATAGTCGCCGGCATCATCAACCTGCAGGGAACGCCGATTCCCGTATGCGACATCCGGACGCGTTTTCGCCTGCCCCCGAGGGAGGTGAATCTCGCCGACCAGATGATCATCGCAACTACAGCGAAGCGGACGGTAGCACTTATTGTCGATTCCGTGGATGACGTGATCGAAATCTCGCGAGAGAAGATCATCGCGGCCGAGCAGATCCTTCCGGAACTTGAGTATGTGGAAGGTGTCATGAAGACGGAAGACGGCATGGTCCTCATTCACGATCTTGAACGCTTTCTTTCACTTCCGGAGGAAAAGACCCTGGACGAAGCGATGGAGGCGTTGAATAGCGATGAACGCAAAGGCGGATAACCGCGCCCTTCCCGGAGCGCTTCTGCAGCGACTGTCAGACTACCTGACGACCAGGGTCGGGCTGCACTTTGCGAAGAGAAACTGGAAGGAACTCCAGCAGAAGATGACTGGGGCCATGACCGATTTCGGTTTCGACCGGGTCGAGAAATTCATCGAATGGCTCCTTTCTTCCTCTCCGACACAAAACCAGATCGAAATCCTCGCAGGCCACCTTACGGTGGGCGAAACCTATTTCTTCCGGGAGAGGAGGGCCTTTGAAATACTGGAACAGTCACTCCTGCCGGGTTTGATCGCCGCGCGGCGGAAGACGGAAAAGCGCCTCCGGTTCTGGAGCGCCGGCTGTTCCTCCGGCGAGGAACCGTACTCGCTCGCCATCCTGCTCGACAGGCTGATCCCCGACCTGCAAGACTGGAATGTGACCATTCTAGCGACAGACATCAACACCGGCGCCCTCCGGAAGGCGGAGGAAGGAATCTATTCAAACTGGTCATTCCGGGACAACCCGCCCCGGTTCAAGGAACGTTACTTCGAAAAGGCAGACGGAAACAGTCACCGGTTGTTGACCAGGTTCAGAAAGATGGTCGCCTTTTCGTATCTGAACCTCTCGGAGGATCACTACCCCGCGCTCCAGAACAACAC
>CAZSYH010000057.1:0-11760 GCA_964610735.1 uncultured Syntrophaceae bacterium
TTGTGCTCTATGACCACGACGGTGTTTCCCATATCCACCAGCCGCGCGAGGACATGAAGGAGCTTCTCTATATCCGCGAAATGGAGGCCTATCGTTGGCTCATCCAGGATATAGAGCGTGCCTGCCGTCACACGTTTGCCCAATTCCCTTGCCAGCTTTATTCTCTGCGCCTCGCCACCTGAGAGGGTCGTGGCAGACTGGCCAAGCTTTATATATCCCAGCCCCACATCGGAGAGGAGCTGTAGTTTCGATCTTATCGGGGAGATGTTATCAAGGAAGGCAAGTCCCTGGTTGACCGTCATGTCAAGGACATCCGCTATGTTTTCCCCCTTGTAGCGTATCTCAAGGGTGTCCCTGTTAAACCTCTTCCCGTGACAGGCATCGCAGGTTATGTACACATCGGGGAGGAAATGCATCTCTATTTTTTTCACGCCTTCCCCCTGGCATGCCTCGCATCTTCCCCCCTTGACATTGAAGCTGAAACGTCCGGGCTTATAACCCCTCATTCTCGACTCGGGAAGCTGACTGAAGAGGTCGCGAACATGTGTAAGAATGCCTGTGTAGGTGGCGGGATTTGACCTTGGTGTGCGCCCTATCGGCTGCTGATCCATAGTGATAACTCTCTCTATGCCGCCGAAATCCCTTATCTGTTTTATCCTGCCCGATTTGCCCCTGTATCCGCTCATCCGGCGGCGAAGTGTTTTGTACAGGGTTTCGATCACCATGGTACTCTTTCCCGACCCGGACACACCGGTCACGCAGGTGAAGACACCAGTCGGGACCCTGATATCAATATCCTTGAGGTTGTTTTCCGACGCGCCCTCAATGATTATGAACCGGCCGGAAAGGGGCCTTCGATTTTCCGGGACGGGAATCGACAATCTGCCCGAAAGATACTTTCCTGTGAGTGAGACATCTGATTTGCGAATCTCTTCGGGAGTTCCGTGGAAGACAATTTCGCCTCCGTTCAATCCTGCTCCTGGCCCGACATCTATAATATCATCCGAGCAGTTCATTATCTGTGCGTCATGTTCAACCACGAGTACGGTATTCCCCATGTCACGCAGGCGTTTCAGCGTAGTGACAAGCCGCATGCTGTCTCTCGGGTGAAGGCCTATAGTGGGTTCATCCAGGACATAGAGAACTCCGACCAGTCCGGAACCTATCTGCGTGGCAAGCCGGATGCGCTGTGCCTCTCCGCCCGAGAGGGTCCCCGAAGAACGCGAAAGGCTCAGATAATCCATGCCCACGTCGATAAGGAACTGCAGTCGTTCTCTTATCTCCTTTCGTATCCTTTCGGAAATAATGGCCTCATTCTGGGAGAAGGACAGGCTGTCAAAGAAGTGCACGCATTCATGAACGGGCATCCGGCATATTTCATCGATATTTTTTTCACCAACTGTTACAGACAGGCTCTCCTTTTTCAGCCTGGCGCCTCCGCAGACCGGACAATCGCTTACATTCATGTATCTCGAAAGTTCTATCCTGGAATCGCCGGGTTTATCCTCTCTGTAGTGCTGCTCCAGTTTATCGAGCACACCCTTGAAATGCTTCTCGTAAAAGTATCTTCTTCCTCTCCTGTCGAAATAAAACCCTATCTTTTCATCCCCCGAACCGTGCAGCAGGACATGTCTTACTCTTTCAGGCAGTTTGTTGAAGGGTGTGTTTATATCAAATCCATAGTGGCTGGAGAGGGCCTCCAGCATTTGATGAAAATAGATGGAATCCTTCCGCTCCCATGGGGCGATCGCTCCTTCTCTTATTGAGAGCCCGGGATCGGGCACGATGAGATTTTCGTCAAAATATACCTTTGTTCCCAGTCCCCCGCATTCGGGACAGGCGCCGTATGGGCTGTTAAAGGAGAACATCCGCGGTGCAAGTTCCGGCACACTGATGCCGCATTCGGGACAGGCGTAAGTTTCACTGAAAAGCAGCTCTTCTCCATCCACAACCTGGATGCCGACGAGCCCTCCCGAAAGCCCTGTGGCGATCTCCAGTGAATCTCTCAATCGCTTTCCGATGCCGGTACTGATAATCAGCCTGTCGATCACCACGTCTATATCATGGCGCCTGTTCCTGTCCAGCGCGATATCCTCGCCAAGATCTCTTGTCGACCCGTCGACTCGCACACGGGCAAAGCCATCTTTCCGCAGTCTCTTCAGCTCTTTCTGGAATTCTCCCTTCTTGCCCCTGACGATGGGTGACATGACGTTGATCTTTGTCCCTTCAGGAAGAGACTGTACCTTCTCCGCCATCATGTCAACGGTCTGGGCCTCAATCCGCTTTCCACAGTTATAGCAGTGAGGTATTCCAACGCGGGCGAAGAGCAGACGCAGATAATCATATATCTCGGTTACAGTGCCGACCGTTGAACGGGGATTGCGGCTCGCGGTTCTCTGCTCAATGGCTATGGCGGGGGAGAGCCCCTCAATGGATTCGACCTCGGGTTTATCCATCTGGCCGATGAACTGGCGCGCATAGGTCGAAAGTGATTCTACGTACCGTCTCTGGCCCTCGGCGTATATGGTGTCAAACGCGAGAGAGGACTTCCCGGAACCGGACACGCCGGTTATAATAACAAGCTTGTCCCTCGGAATGTCGAGATTTACATTTTTTAAGTTGTGCTGACGCGCACCCCTGATTTTTATATATTTCATAACGGTTTACAGTTACCAGTTACCAGTTACCAGTTATCGGTTATCGGTTCACAGTCACTGGTTGTTGCTTATCGATAGCTAACTGCTAATAGCTACTATTTACTGTCCGTTGATAGTCCACTGTTTTTTAACCGTGAACTGCAAACTGATAACTGTAAACCGTTTCTTCAACCGGTAACCGTGAACCGTGAACCGTTTCTTCAACTGTTACAGTTTTATCTCAACAAGGGATTTCTCCCTCAGTTCTTTCAGCCACTCCTCAAACTTTTTATTTATCTTTTCATTCCCTATATTCCCGACGATCTCTTCTCTTACCTCGTCGACAGGTTTGATCCCGGCGCCTCTTTTGTCTATGACCCTGATAATATGGAAGCCAACGGGAGACTCTATTACTCCGCTTGATTCACCCTTCTTGAGCCCGGAGACAGCTGTATCCACCTCGGGAAACATCATTCCCTTTTCAACAAAACCAAGATCGCCCCTGGATTTGGCGGCAGGACCCTGGGAATAATTGTCCACCAGGAGATCAAATGATTCGCCGTCTTTCACTCTTTTTAGTATTTCTTCCGCTTTTGCACGCAGTTCTTCCCTGGTGCTGTCATCGCAATCCTTTGGTTTTACGAGCAATATCTGTTGTATTCTGGTTGCCTCTTTGCCTTCATAATCATTCCTGTGCTTGCTGTAATACTCTCCTACTTCTTCCTCACTTATAGTTATTTCTGATCTTATTTCCTTCTCTATAATCCTTCCACTTATAATGTTTCTCCTGATTTCGCTCTTGTACTTACCCAGCACAGTTCCCTCTCTGGCAAGCGCTTCTCCGAATTTCTCAACGGAAATATGTCTCTCTTCCAACATGTTGTCCAGAGCCTTGTCCACGTCTTCATCCGTTACGATAATGTTCAGCTTCGCCGCCTTCTGCTCAAGCAGCATATCATCTATAAGCTTATCCATGGCCGTCA
This sequence comes from uncultured Syntrophaceae bacterium, assembly GCA_964610735.1. Taxonomy (GTDB): domain Bacteria; phylum Desulfobacterota; class Syntrophia; order Syntrophales; family UBA2210; genus UBA2210. The sequence goes on from CAZSYH010000057.1 coordinate 3,620, forward strand.
CCCGGGCCTGTGCCACCATTTTTTCCCGCTGAACCTGGGGAGCCGTTTCAACCCTTTTCATAAAGGTCTGAAGGATAGCATCCAGCTCAGAGAGGGTTATCACCTCGTCATTCACGATGGCGACAATCCTGTCTTCAAAGGCGGCATGGAGTGAAACTGACGAGAAAACAATAAGGATACAGACGATACAAAATATTTTTAGTTTCATATAACCCCCCGCATTATCTATAACTAAATCATAACTTACGTAGCCAGGCTGAAGCTATTTAGACTGAAGGCTGAAGGGGGCGGAAGAGCGCGATTGCGGCGTTTTGGCGGAGAAACAGCCGATTCGCGCATCTCGATTTGAATCGGGACTTCAGAATACGCAGTATCCCCGCTTTTTCCTAACAGTCTTCAGCCTACAGCCTATCTACCTGAGTAAAATCATGCTATCAGAATATTCTCTGTTCTTCAATCTCCAGTTCACCAAGAAGATACTTCGCCCGGTCTGTAATGTCTTTTCCCTCAAGACCCGGGATGGGGATGGTTAACCTGTAATCGGGTGTAAGTCTTATTCCCCTTAACTTCTTTTGTGAGAGTTCCATTATTCTGGCAGGGTCCACAGGGCTGTCTTCACTAAAATTAATAAACATCTCCCTGCCGTCGTATTCCATTCTTTTCCCCAGTATCTTCTTCAGCATGTTTTTGACTCTTATTATATCCATAAGATTATTTACCTGAGGAGGAACAGGGCCATAGCAGTCGGCGAGTTCTTCTTTCAAGCCACTCAGGTCGTCTTCCGAAGAGGCCATAGATATTTTCTTATACGTCATCAACCTGGTATGCATGTCCGAGATAAAATCATCCGGTATAAAGGCGGGTATGCCGAAGTGTACCTCGGGATCTATCTCTTCTTTCGGATATTTCTCCCCCTTCAGTTCCCTGATGGTTTTTTCCATCAACTCTGTGTAGAGCTCATAGCCGATGGCGGATACATGTCCGGATTGAGATACGCCCAGAACACTTCCACCGCCCCTTATGCTCAGATCATGTGTTGCCACCTTGAAGCCTGATCCCGGTTCCGAAAATTCCCTTGCTATACCAAGCCTCTTTCTGGCATCCCGCGAAAGGACGGACTCTTCAGGTATCAGGAGATACGCGTACGCGTCCTCATTCCCCCGGCCGACCCTTCCCCTCAGCTGATACAGCTGGGAAAGCCCGAATCTGTCCGCTCGATTTATTATTATGGTGTTGGTCGCGGGTATATCGACGCCGGAACTTATTATCGTGGTGCAGACAAGGATGTTGAAATCTCTGCGGACGAATTTAACCATGATGTCCTCAAGCTCCTTTGCCTTCATCTGCCCGTGTGCCACGCCTATCTTTGCCTCTGGAATCAGTTTTTCGATAAAACGCGCGATACTTTGTATGGACCTCACCCTGTCATGAACAAAGAAGATCTGCCCCCCTCTTGCAAGCTCACGCTGTGTCGCGTCTCTTATAACATCATCATTGAATTCGCATATGTGAACCTCCACGGGGCGGCGTTCCTGAGGGGCGGTATCAATAACGGAAAGGTCTCTCATCCCTATGAGAGACATTTGCAGCGTTCTCGGTATTGGAGTTGCCGTCAGTGTAAGCACATCTACAAGTGCCCGCATTTTTTTGAGTTTTTCCTTGTGGGACACACCGAAACGCTGTTCCTCGTCTATAATAACCAGACCGAGATCCTTGAATTTTATATCCTTCTGCAGGAGCCTGTGTGTGCCGATGGCGATGTCCACGAGACCCCTGTTTATGTCCTCCGCTATCTTCTTCTGCTGGCCACTTGTTTTATACCTGTTCAAAACCTCTATCCGAACGGGATATTTGCCAAACCTCTCGGTAAATGTCTGGTAATGCTGCTCCGCCAGGATAGTCGTAGGCACCAGGATTGCCACCTGTTTCCCATCCATGGAGGCCCTGAATGACGCCCTCAGCGCGATCTCTGTCTTTCCGAATCCGGCATCGCCGCATACAAGCCGGTCCATCGGCCTTGGATCGCCCATATCATAGTAAACATCTTCAATGGCCCTTGCCTGATCGGGTGTCTCTTCAAACTCGAAAGAAGACGAAAACTCTTCATAGTCCCTGTCGGAGGGGGGGAACCTGTGCCCATTCATTACCTCTCTGGCGGCATAGATTGAAACAAGCTCTTCGGCGATTACCCGCACCGATTGTTTAACCTTTTTCTTGATTGTTTCCCAGGATGTGCCGCCAAGTTTGTCCACATTCGGAATATGGCCTTCGGGACCGATATATCTCTGAATCTGGTTCAGCCGGTCCACCGGGATATAGAGCTTGTCTCCCTCTTTGTACTCAAGCAGCAGAAAATCGTTCTCCGCGTTGCCGAATGTCAATCGCTCAAGTCCCAGGTAAAGGCCTATGCCGTGATCCACATGTACAACGAAGTCTCCTTTTTCCAGTTCTCCAAATGATTTGAGGAAATATCCTTCCCTGGCGCGCGCCCGTCTTCTCCCCCTTGTCTTTTTTCCGAATATTTCCTCTTCGCTTACGATAACCGTTTTCATCCGGGGATATGAAAATCCCTTTGTTATTTTCCCCTCCCTGAGAACGAGACGGCCTCCCTTTATCTCTCCAGGGTCGGAAAAGAAGGGATGAGAAGACTTGTAAACCGGGAGAGAATATCCCTCGAGGAGGTGCTCCATCTTCTGCATCTTCCCCTCGCCGCAGAGAAAAGTTACCAGACAACCCTGGCTGATCCACGACTTTATCTTATCCGCGAGCGGGGCGAGGATACCATCTCTGTCCGCGTGAAACTCCGTGTCGCTCTTTAATTCCGTTTCCTCTACCTCAAAAGGGATAGCATCCACTGCCTGCAGCCTGCCCATGTATATTCTCTGCAGGGTGTTGAATCTCCGGGAGATGTCATCCCATGATGTCAGGAAGTACTCCTTTTCAAGATAGAATCTCCCTTCCTCATCGGCTTTCCGGAGAAACCTGTCCGCGTCATTTATGATTTCCTCAGCGGCCTTTTCCATGACACCGGGACTTTCACAGACTATCAGGCTGTTGCCGGCAAGATACTCAAAAATGGTGTCCATGCCTTTCGCTTTGTTGCCGGCACAGAAATCTTCGAAAAAGAGCGGAAGAAGCTGTGGATTTGCCGGAGAAATCAGGTCATTCTCAAGCGCGTCAACAAGTCTTCTCCCCCTTGTCCCTGAAACGCTCGATTCATTAACTCTGATCCTCATATTCCTCGATGCCAGTGCTTTTTGTTCTTTTGACAGGATTACCTCTCCCGCTGGAAAAAGAACGAAATCCACTATTTCTCTCACGGACCTCTGTGCCCCGGGGTCAAATTCCCTGATCGATTCAATCTCGTTACCTGTAAATTCCATTCTGAAGGGATATGGGCATGCCGGGGGAAAGACATCAACGATGTATCCCCTCAGACTGAATTCCCCCGCTTCTTCCACCAGCGGAACTTTTTGATAACCTCCCTCAATCAGTTTTTCCGCTAATCTATCCCTGTCTCTTTCGTCTCCGATTGAGATTGTTTCGGTATAACTGTCGAAAACACTTGCCGGGGCAACCTTCTGCATAAGGGCGCTCAGGGGAGCAACCACCACAGCCGGTTTTCCTGACAGGAGTCTCGACAGGACCCCCGCCCGCCCGGTGGCGTTTTCATTCTGCCTGGATAGTGTGTCATCCGGATGGACGATGTCCCATGGAGGGAAAAGCAGGACATTTTCTTCGCCAAGAAAGAAGGAAAGATCGCGGAAGGCATCAAGCGCCTCCTTTCGGGAAGGCGTTATAAAGAGGATGGTTTTGCCTGCATTTCTGAAAAGGAGTGATGCGATGAAAGGCTTCGCGGACCCCTGAAGGCCGCAGATATCCGTTTCATCATCCCCCCGGTGGATATTGTCGATAAGTGCGCGGAGGGAGGAATCCGAAAATTGTGTCTTTTTATCTACTGTTTTCCTCACGCAAAAATTCAGCTTCTAAAGTACCGGTTTCCAGTTCCCGGTTAGCAGTTACCAGTTAGTAGTTGCCAGTTGCCAGTTGTCGGTTGTCGGTTTACTGTTTTTTAACCGTAAACTGTGAACTGTAAACTGTAAACCGTCATCCCGATGTCTCCAGCATCCTGCTCAGGGCGAGATTCGCGGGAGCCCTTATCTCTTCAGGCACAGCTACCACATGTTTCATTTCCAGGAGAGAGGTGAGTATGTCATCGAGTGTAATTCTTTTCATATCCAGGCAGATCAGTTTATCAGATGCCGGTATGAATGTTTTGCCGGGATTCTGTTTTTTCAGCTGATGCATGATTCCCTGTTCCGTCCCGATAATAATCTTTTTAAAATCCGATTCCTTCGCGAATGTCAGTATTCCACTCGTGCTTCCTACAAAATCCGCCATCGCAAGAACTTCGGGGCGGCATTCAGGATGAGCGGCAAACGGGGCTCCAGGATTCTCATCTTTCACCTTAAGCACATCGCCAGGCAACAGGTTGTTATGTACGTAACAGAACCCCTTCCAGGGGATTATCTTTTTTTTGGTAAACTGTGCGGTATAGCGTGCGAGATTGCCGTCGGGAACCATCAGAACGGTGTCCGCGTCAAGACTGTTGACTACGCGTACGGCATTGGCGGAGGTGCAGCATATGTCGCTGTGAGCCTTGGTCTGGGCCGATGAATTGACGTATGTCACCACCATGGCGTCCGGGTGCTCTGACTTTGCCTGCTTTAACTCCTCGACGGTTATCTTGTCCGCGAGAGGACATCCGGCATCCAGGCGCGGAAGGAGGACCGTTTTATCCGGCGACAGTATCGAAGCGCTCTCGGCCATGAATTGCACTCCCGCGAAAAGAATAATATCCGCCGTCGTTTTAGCCGCTTCAATACTGAGGGCCAGCGAATCACCCAATATGTCCGCGATATCCTGGATCTCATCGCGCTGATAGTAATGAGCCAGCAGGATGGCATTCCTGTCGGCCAGCAGTTTTCTGATTTTTTTCTGTGTCTCTATAAGACTCATGATGTTTTTCCTCCACCGTCTCCAAGTATCCGGCGCCTGTCTGTCGATAAATAAGAGCACTACCTATAACATAGGCTATATTTATTCAAGGCGTAAATGGATCAGAGAGATTGACAAGAATAAGGGTTTAATATAGTAGGGGTGTCTCATACACAAACTCGGGCACAACGTTTATTCTGCCGGAGTGAAAGGATCTCCATCATGATAACTGTCAAAGAGGCGTTGAATCATATTCTCGGTTCCATCTCCCCCCTCGGCCTTGAAAAAGCGGATATACTAAGCGCCATGGGAAGGGTTATCGGAGAAGATATTCATGCCCCACGCGACATACCTCCGAGAGATAACTCCGCGATGGACGGCTACGCGCTGAAATCGAAAGAAACAACTGGCGCCGGCGCGGAAAGCCCTGTTGTTCTGAACGTCATTGAGGACATACCTGCCGGATATGCACCCAAAAAAACAGTGGGATTCGGAGAGGCGGCAAGGATCATGACAGGCGCTTTTGTGCCGGAGGGAGCCGACGCCGTCATTATGGTGGAGGAAACAAACTCTGACGATGCCGGTGTGCGGATATACGCGGAGGCCGCAAAGGGTCAGAATATCAGGTATGCCGGAGAAGATGTAAGGGAAGGGGATCTGGTTATACGGGCGGGAACTTTGCTGAGACCCGCGGAGGTGGGGATGCTGTCCGCCCTTGGGCGCTCCTTTGTGAAGGTATATCAGCGACCTCGGGTGGCGCTCATAGCCACGGGAGACGAACTGGTCGACATAGACGGCGCGGCATCACCCGGAAAGATCGTAAGCAGCAACAGCTATTCCCTCGCGGCACAGGTGATCGAATGCGGGGGCATACCGCTTCAGCTTGGTATCGCGAAAGATAACAGGGACGATCTGACCGAGAAATTCAAGGCCGCCATGCGGGCTGATATCATTGTATCGTCGGCCGGGGTATCGGTTGGAGACTACGATTTCGTAAAAGATGTAATGAAGGATATCGGCATCAACATTGATTTCTGGCAGGTGGCACAGCGGCCAGGCAAACCCATGACCTTCAGCGCCAGGGAGGGCAGGCCGGTCTTTGGGCTTCCCGGAAACCCGGTATCATCGATGATCAGCTTTGAACAGTACGTAAGACCCGCGATACTGAAAATGACCGGACATGAAAATATCTTCCGCAGAACCATAAGGGCAAAACTTACAGAAGACATAAAAAAGAAAAAGGGACTTCGATACTTTATCAGGGCCCGTGTGAAAAGTCAGGGGGACGGTTTTGTCGTGGAGACCACCGGTGAACAGGGTTCCGGCATACTGAAGTCCATGGTCCTGGCAAACGGGATAATGGTGATTCCCGAAGATGCGGATTTTGTGAAAGCCGGCAGCGAGGTAATGGTGCAGGTACTCGATAACTCTCATGATTTTACGAAAGATCCGGAATATCTTAACGATTGACAACCAGTATGGAGAGAGATAAAAACAGACTTGAAATTCGCGCGGAAGTGCCAAGGTCACTGGTGGGCCTCCCGGACTTCAAATCCGGTGTGGGGCGCTAGAACCGTCCCAGGTGGGTTCGATTCCCATGCACTTCCGCCAATTTATTCGCAAAATTCGGGTTTTAGCTAATATATTATTTTAACCTTTCTTTAACCTTCTTTAACTTTGATCCATGAAAAATAAAAGGCCGATATCAAAACAGCTTTTGACTTCACTTGACAAAAGGACATCTACCATGAAAAAGAGTACAATAATTATGGTTATGATCACAGGGTTCTGCCTGATCACTCTTTCTGGATGGGCTGCCACCTATGTCTCAGATAAACTGGAAGCTCCCCTCCGTACCGGACCCGGTCCTAGACACAAGATAGTCGGCATGCTTCAGTCGGGACAGGCGGTAGATGTGATATCTGAAAAGGAAGGATGGAGCAATGTCCGTTCTGTTGACGGAAGTGGCGATGAAGAAGGTTGGACGCTAAGCCGTTATCTCATGAATCGCGAACCTTGGGAGAAGCACGTAAAGGTTTTGGAAATGGAGAATGCCAGTCTTAAAGAAAGGGTATCTCCAATGGAAGGAAATCTACGCGAAATGAAGACCAGAAATGCCGATCTCGCAATGGCGCTAAAAGAAAAGATGAAAGAACTTGAAACCCTGAAAGAGAGCTACGAATCTTTAAGAAAAGATGCGTCGGGCTTTATAGAATTGAGAAAAAGCTTCGAAAAGACCCGATTGGATCTTGCAAGAATAGAGGCTGAGCTTGCGAATACATCAAAAGAAAACGAACTCTTGCGATCATTCCACAGAAACAGATGGTTTCTGACTGGGGCACTCGTGCTTCTTCTGGGTCTTTTGATAGGCCTGATAATGGGAAGGCTGGACAAAAAGCGTTCTTCGAAACTCTACCTCTAGACAATTAACGATAAGTCAAGTTAAGATATAAAAACATCATAAAAGAGTTAACAAAGCTAATTCAGCCAACGCAAAAGGCCGCGTGGCTGATTAGAGCGTTATGAAATGAAAATAACTATAATTATTCTTACTGTTCAACTTTGGTGAAATAATGAAAGAACTAATCAGCGCTTATCCCATAGTAATTGAATTTCCAATAGCATGGGGCGATATGGATGCATTTCAACACGTTAACAATATAATATATTTCAAATATTTTGAAAGTGCGCGAATTTCATATTTCGAAAAAATTGATTTTCTGGAGGTCATGAATGAAACTGGTATTGGCCCCATACTGGCTTCCACTCAATGCAAATATAAAATTCCACTAACATATCCGGACTCTATCACGGTGGGGGCCAAAGTGGATACTATAGAAAAAGAGCGTTTTATAATGAAGTATGCTGTAATCAGTCACAAGCACGAGAAAATAGCAGCATTAGGGGAAGGAGTGCTTGTTACATTCGATTATCAAAACAATAAAAAGGCGCTTATTCCAGATGAAATAAGAAAAAGAATCATCGACCTTGAAAAGAGTGTGATTCAGGATGTTCAAAAATAGTGATGCATATCCTGTTAATTCAGCGGATGCAAAAAGCCGAACCGCTGAATAGTGATATTATATTACACTTCCAACGGTAACCCTCAGTATTCCCCTTTGATCGAAATCATTTGTTAGTAG
>CAZSYH010000058.1:0-11109 GCA_964610735.1 uncultured Syntrophaceae bacterium
GTGAAAAAGAGGGTAAATATAATAAACATTTCCTTGTATTTCTAAAATTCCCGAAAGCTTTCCGGGGGAACTTTAATAAAAAGGAGGGTGACCATGTTTGATTTTATCAAGAAAACCATGTTGTTTGGTGTAGGTCTGGCTGCCGTGACGAGAGAGAAGATCGAAGAGGTTGTCGGTGAGCTTGTCAAGAAAGGAGAGCTCTCTGAGAAGGAAGGGAAGGAGATGGTTGATGAACTCGTTGAGAAATCAAAGAGTGTCAAAAAAGACCTGGAGAAAAAGGTAGAGAAGATTGTAGCCGACACCTTGAAGAAGCTGAACATACCGACAAGAGACGAACTGGCAGCGCTTAAGAAAAAGATTGATAAGCTGGAGAAGAAGGGATAGCCGATGTTTGTCCGGAAGATAGGAATTGTCTCCCGCACATATCGGCATGCCAACAGGTATCGCCAGATACTTACCGTTTTGTTCAAGTACGGGTTTGGCGATCTGATTGACAGGCTCAAAGTGGGACAGTATCTCGAATTGGGCATGCAGATGGTTTCCAGAAAACGCCGTGAACGCGTGGATGCACTGACCAAGTCCGAGCGTGTACGTATGGCTCTGGAAGAACTGGGTCCCACTTTTGTAAAGATGGGGCAGGTACTCTCTACCCGTCCGGATCTGATTCCGGTGCAATTTATACATGAGCTGTCAAAACTTCAAGACGAAGTGCCGCCGTTTCCATTTAGTGAGGCCAGGGAAATCCTTGAAGCTGAATTAAAATCTCCGATAGAAGATAAATTTGAGCAATTCGATGAAACTCCTCTGGCGGCAGCCTCCATCGGACAGGTGCATCGGGCACGGCTGAAAGACGGGGAGGATGTGATCGTCAAAGTGCAGCGTCCAAATGTCCGCGTAACTATCGAGGTGGATCTGGAGATTATGCTCCATCTGGCGGTTTTGATAGAGAGGCATGTTGAAGAATGGGGAATATATCGTCCCACGAGGATCGTTGAAGAGTTTTCCCGTACCCTGGGTAGAGAGATCGATTATACGATTGAAGCTTCGAATACGGAGCGGTTTGCCCGGCAGTTTGTCGGCAACTCAATGGTTTATGTCCCCCGTGTTTTCAGAGAAGTAACAACTAAGCGGATACTCACCATGGAGTATGTCGATGGTATAAAGGCATCCAAGATCGATAGATTGGAAAGGGAAGGTTTCGATAGAAAAATAATAGCCTCACGGGGTGCCGATTTAATGCTTGAACAGGTGTTTAAGCACGGATTTTTTCACGCCGATCCTCACCCGGGAAACGTCTTTATTCTGCCGGATAACGTTATCTGTTATCTCGATTTCGGCATGATGGGACGTGTCGACCGATACGCGAGGGAAGACTTTGCAGACGTTATATATGGGTATGTCAGCAGGGATGAATCTAAAATCGCCGATGCGTTGTTGAAGATCGTCCAGTGGGATAAAGAACCTGATCGCCGTGTCCTTGAAAGAGATATAGCCGACTTTGTGGAAGCGCACCTCTATAAACCGCTCAAGGAGTTGCGCATTGAAGACCTTCTTTATCAACTGCTTGAATTGATCAGGCGTCATCAACTGCAGCTTCCGCCGGACATATTCCTTATGGTTAAAGCCCTGTCTCAGGTAGAAGGACTTGGTTTGGTGATGGACCCCGATTTTGACATGACCGAAAGAGCGGCGCCTTTTGTAAAACGTCTCAAATTAGATCGTCTTTCCCCCAGGCGGATAGTGGGTGATTTTTTAGATTCAGGGGGGGAGCTTGTTCACCTTTTAAAGGAGATTCCCGGAGAACTGCGGGATATCTTAAAACAGATACGACAGGGGAAGACAAACATCGGGTTTGAGCACAAGGGGCTTGAAAAATTTATATTTGAAATGGACAGATCGTCAAACCGGGTCGCCTTTTCACTTATTGTCGCGTCTCTTATCGTTGGATCATCCCTCATAATCAGATCGGACTTGGGGCCTTTTCTTTTCGGTTTTCCATTACTGGGTATTGTGGGATTCAGCATTGCCGGTGTATTAGGGGTATGGCTGATAATATCGATCCTCCGTTCGGGAAAGCTGTAGAATGACCGGGAGCACAACATAAAACGTTTTCCTTGCCGGAAAGTCCCGCCTGGTTGGGGCTTCACCATTTAAAATCACTTAATATCACTTGATTTTTCTCTCTTTTTAAATTATATATTATACGGAATAACAAAAAGGGGGCACTGTTTTTACATACTACTTAATGCGACACCTCGTCTTGTACTTGAACGCTGGCCCGCAAAGAATAATACTCGAAATCTTACGGAACATTTGAGTAATTCCTGAAATTGAGACTCCCCGTAGTAAGCTGCGGGAAATTTCCGAAAGAGACATCACATATCAACTTATCAGGGCATATTTGCCTGTCAATTAATGATCCGGTAATGAACTAAGAAAAGCATCCAAAAATATTCGTGCTTGAAAATACAATCCACGTTTCATGAATGTTGCTACAAAGAATTACGGATCAGTTAAATTATGAACCAAAAAGTAAGGCAGTATTCTCATCATTTTTTGAAATCGCTAAAATTAGTCATAATGGCTGTTTTAGTGATTCAGACTCAACTTATATGTCATTCAATCGCATCAGTTCCAGTTAAAGTCGGCATTTATCAAAACGAACCGAAGGTTTATCTGGATCAACAAGGCAAGCCGGCCGGGTTTTTTCCCGAGATTTTAAATTTTATTGCAGAAAAAGAGGATTGGAAACTCGAATATATTCCCTGTACCTGGAATGAATGTCTGGATAAAGTCGAAAGCGGTGAGCTTGATCTAATGACGGACGTAGCCTTTTCGGAGTCACGTGCCAGGCGGTTTAATTTCAACAAAGAAGTTGTACTGGGAAACTGGTCCGGAGTGTATACCGGGAATGGCATCGCAATTCGTTCCATCCTGGACCTGGACAGGAAGAAAATTGCGGTCGTAAAGGGGTCGATTCAGGCCCATAAATTAAAGGCCGACGCACATGCCTACGGTATTCTGCCGACCTTTATGGAGGTGGGAAGCTTTGCAACGGTATTTGATTTGATCGAAAAGGGTGTGGCCGATGCTGGCATTGTCAACCGGCTTTTCGGCGCACAGCAGATGAAAAATTTCGGTCTCCAGGAAACCGGTGTTGTGCTTTATCCGTCGAGACTGATGTTTATTACCCCCAAGGCAAAGGACGACACACTGCTCGGACGGATTGATACACACCTTAAGGAATTGAAAAAGGACCCGCATTCCATATATTACAGCGCGCTTGAAAAGGCCCTGGCTCCGGCAAAAAAGCCTGTTTCGCAGATCCTTTCTTTAACCGATGAGGAATTGAACTGGTTGGCTGCACATCCGGGAATAACAATTGCCATTAATCACGCGTGGCCCCCTATGGATTATATCGATGCGCAAGGCAAGCCACAGGGTATCGGTGTCGGTTTTATCAAAGCGCTGAACACCCGCTTAAAGGGCAGATTAAAAATCGTGCCTCTTCCCTGGAGTGAGATGTATGAAGCCGTAAAGGAAAAACGAATCGACGCGCTGATGGACATCACGCCGAGACCGGACCGTGAACCTTTTTTCAATTTCACAAAGGCGTATGTTTCGGTTCCCCACATCATCATCGCGCCAAAAGACGCGCCGTATTACGAGAATTTCTCCCACTTGGAAGGCAAGACGGTCGGAGTGGAACGTGGTTTCTTCATCGAACCCGTGCTTCGAGAGAAATACCCCAATATCAAGGTGAAGCTCTTCAATACAACCAGTGATGCTCTGGATGCGGTTTCCAGGGGGATAACGGATGCGTACATCGGTAATCGGGCCGTAGCGATGTACATCATCGAACGAGAATTGATTACCAACCTGAAAGGTCATGGCAAGATCGGGGAAACGGCTTCCATCAATGCTATCGGCGTTCGCAAAGACTGGCCCGTCCTGAGAGATATTCTGCAAAAGGCACTGGATAATCTTAACAGAGACGAAGTCACCTCTATTCTCAGAAGATGGGGTACTCCTTATGAAGAATATGCAGTAAGGCTTCAACTCTCGCCCGAGGAAAAAGCCTGGATCACAGCTCATCCGGTTCTCCGCCTGGGGTACGACCCCGACTGGCCTCCCGTTGAATATGTGGACAGTGAGAAACAATTTGTCGGGATGTCCGCAGATTTCATGAAACTGCTCAGCAACATTATCGGTGTTACGATCGAACCAACGAAACCTCAAAGCTGGCAAACCACATTGGAAGAGATCAAGACAGGTTCACTCGATATTCTCTGCTCTGTGACCCGTACACCCCAGCGTGAAGAATTTGTTCTTTTCAGCAAGCCCTATCTCAGTTTCCCAATGGTGATCGTCACCGATCAGATTGCCCCCTATATCGGTGATATAAAAGAGCTGACAGGAAAGAAAATCGCGGTCGTCAACGGATATGCCAGTCATGATATTTTGAAAGTTCGTCATCCGGAGCTTGATTTGCTGCTTACAGATAACGTTACAGCAGGATTAAATGCTGTTATCCGCCGGGACGCGTATGCATTTATTGGCAGCCTCGCGGCCATAAGCCACGAGATTAGCCGCGAAGGTATAACAGGCATCAAGGTCTCCGGCGAAACGCCATACAACTACTCTATCTCTGTCGGCGTCCGCAAAAATCAGCCGATACTGGCAGGTATCATACAAAAAGCTCTTGACGCCATTACTGAAGAAGAGCGTAACGCGATTTATCAGCGTTGGATTTCGGTTACATATGAGCGTGGGGTCGATTACCGCTTGTTATGGAAGGTTCTCCTCGGCGCGATTCTGATTGTCCTGGCGGTTCTCTACTGGAACCGACGTCTGGCTCGTGAGATCGGCCTTCGCCGGAAAATTGAAGGAGAACTGGTGGAAGCGAAGGAAACCGCCGAATCTGCCAATCGGGTAAAAAGCGCCTTCTTGTCCAGCATGTCGCATGAACTGCGCACACCTCTCAACTCCATTATCGGTTTTACCGGTATCACTCTCAATGAGCTTGCCGGCCCCCTGAATCTCGAGCAGAAAAAACAGTTGAAAATGGTTAAAGGGAGCGCTCGCCATCTACTGGATCTTATCAATGATGTGTTGGATATTTCAAAAATCGAGGCAGGCGAACTGCGGGTCTCTTGTGAGGAATTCAGTATACGCAATGCGGTCAACCAGGTTGCTGAATCGCTTAAGCCGCTGGCCGAGCAGAAAGGCCTGTCTCTCTCTGTGGAGATCGCACCGGAAGTTGATAAGATTGTCAGTGATGAACGCCGTATTCGGCAGATTCTCATCAACCTGACTAACAACGCCATCAAGTTTACCGAAAAAGGGGTGGTGAAGATTGGCTGTCTCAAGCGTGATTCCCGTATAGAAGTTGAGATAAGGGACAGCGGAATCGGCATCAAGGATGAGAATATCGGCAAACTCTTCAAACCGTTCCAGCAACTCGATATCGGTACTTCCCGTAAGTACGAAGGAACCGGCTTAGGGCTGTCTGTGTGTAAGCGAATTCTTGATATGCTGGGCGGTACCATTCGAGTGAAGAGTCAATTTAGAAAAGGCAGCACCTTTACCTTCACTTTACCGTTGGATCCGGAGGAGAAAAATGACGAAAAAGAAAATCCTGGTCATTGAAGATAATGAACAAAACCTTTATTTAACAACGTTTCTGTTGGAAAAAGAAGATTATGAGGTGGTCCAGGCACGGGACGGTCAGCAGGGAATAGAATTGGCTATTTCTGAAAATCCTGATTTAATTCTTCTGGATATCCAGCTGCCGGTGATGGATGGGCATGAAGTGGCCAGGCGGCTGAAGCAGGCTGGAGAGACGAGAGCTATTCCTGTCGTAGCGGTTACCTCTTATGCAATGGCGGGCGACCGCGAAACCATTCTGGCTACGGGCTGCGAAGGGTACATTGAAAAACCGATAGATCCCGACAGCTTCGTTGAGCAGGTGAGAAGATTCTTGCCGCAGAGATAGAGAGGAGGCATTGCATGAGTAAGATTCTTATCGTTGAAGATAATCCTGAGAGTCGTTACATGTTAGAACGGCTGTTGGCATCCAGAGGTCATCACATAATCTCTGCAGAAAATGGCGAAGATGCGTTGCGGCTTGCTCGTCAGGATCCGCCTGAGGTCATCATTTCAGATATCATGATGCCGGTCATGAACGGATTCAGGCTTTGTCATGAAGTGAAGAAAGACTCCAGCCTGCGAAATATTCCCTTTATCTTTTATACGGCTACTTTTACTGAAAAGACTGACGAAAAACTGGCCATGAGTCTCGGTGCTTCCCGTTTTATCCTCAAACCCACAGAAGGAGAACAGTTTATACATATACTCGATGAAGTGCTGGATGAACACTGGCGGGGAACTCTGCAGGTTCCTGAAAAGCCGCTGGAGGGTGAGGATGTCCTTTTAGAAATGTATGATAACAGTATTGCCCGTAAACTGTCAAAAACAGTGGAAAAACTCCAAAATGAACAAAAAGTGCTGATTAAATCACAACGGAGGCTTAAAGAAGCGCAGGAATTATCCCATATTGGGCATTGGGAACTCAACTTGAAAGACAAATCCTTAGAATGGTCTGATGAGATATACCGCATTTTGGAACTGAAACCACAGGAGTTTGATGCCTCACACGAAGCATTTATGGCGGCTGTTCATCCGGACGACAGGACCTTTGTCACTCAGGCCTACCAGGATTCATTGGTGAAAAAGACGCAATACGATATCGAATATCGTTTGTTGCTTGAGGGTGGGACACTCAAATATATCAATGAAAGGTTCCAAACCATCTATGACGACGATGGCATGCCGACCTGTTCGATGGGGACGATTCAAGACATCACCGAGCGCAACCGGGCGGATGAAGCACTTCGGGACAGCGAGATGCGCTTCCGGGAGCTGTTCGACAACATGAGCAGCGGCGTGGCCGTGTACGAAGCCGTGGACGGCGGCAGGGATTTTGTATTCAAGGACTTCAACAAGGGGGGAGAACGTATTGAAAACATCCACCGGGATGAGACGATTGGGCGGCGGGTCACCGAGGTGTTTCCCGGCGTCAGGGATTTTGGCCTCTTGGATGTTTTTCGCCGTGTGTGGAAAACGGGCGTGCCCGAGCATTTTCCGGTGAAATTCTATCTTGACGACCGGACCTGGGGCTGGCGCGAAAACTTCGTGTACAAACTGCCTTCCGGCGAGGTCGTCGCAATGTACGACGATGTCACCGAGCGTAAGGAAGCGGAGGGAGCATTAAGGGAAGCGTATGACATAATCAATAAAAGCTCATCAGTGGCCTTTACCTGGAAGAATCAGGAAGGATGGCCGGTGGAGTTTGTTTCTGAAAATGTTGAGAGACTTTTTGGATATACGGCAAAAGAATTCATTAAGGGAGAAGTGAATTATGCCGGCTGCATTCATCCTGAAGACCTCGAACGAGTGGCCAAGGAAGTGGCAGAATTCAGCACCAAAGCGGAAACAGCCGAATTTACCCACGAACCGTATCGCATCATAGCAAAGGACGGTTCGCAAAAGATAATCGATGACTGGACTTATATCGTCAGGGATAATGACGGGCGCATCACGCATTACAAGGGTGTCGTTGAAGACATCACTGAGCGCAAGCGGGCGGAGGAACGCATACGGTTCCTGTCCTCTTCTGTAGAGCAATCCTCTGAAGGTATGGCCATCGCAGATATGGAAGGGAGCCTGATGCACGTCAACCAGGCCTGGGCCGAGATGCACGGCTATGAATCGCCAGAAGAGCTTACAGGACGGCACTTGAGCATTTTTCACACTCCAGAGCAACTGAAAAATGAAGTGGAGCCATTCAATAAGATGGTGATGGAAAATGGATACCACAAAGGGGAGGTGGGGCATATCCGTAAGGATTGCACGCTATTTCCTACTCTTATGACCACCACTCTTCTCAAAGACGAGAGCGGAAAACCGATAGCTCTTTCCGGCATAGCCAAGGACATAACCGATATCAAGAGTGCGGAGGAAGCGCTTCGGCAATCGGAATACGAACTGTCTATCAGGAACCGGATCAATGAGATATTCCTCACCATCCCCGATGAGGAGATGTACGGAGAAGTGCTCAATCTCGTCCTGGAGATCGTGGAAAGCAAATACGGGATCTTTGGATACATTAACGAGGACGGTGCATGGGTCTGTCCATCCATGACCAGAGGCGTCTGGGACGAGTGCCGGATTACCGACAAGACCATAATATTTACCAGGGATCAATGGGGAGGTCTCTGGGGCCGGGCCATGGCTGAGAAGAAGACGATCTGTTCCAATAATGCATTCACCATTCCTCAAGGTCATATACCGATAGTCCGATCTCTGGATGTACCGATTATCTATCAAGGGGAGCTTATCGGGAATTTACTTGTGGGCGACAAAGAGGCGGATTATAGCAGAAAGGATATACAGATATTGGAAGACATTGCTGATAACCTTGCTACGGTCCTTTATTCGAGATTAAAGATAGAAAAACAGGAGAAAGAAAAAAAGCAACTTGAAGCCCAGTTCCATCATGCCCAGAAGATGGAAGCCATCGGGGTACTGGCGGGCGGTGTGGCCCATGACTTCAACAACCTGCTTACGACGATCATCGGCAATGCCCAGTTCGTGCTGGACGATCTGCCAAAGGACGGTCCCCTTTGCGAGGATATCCAAGAGATCATAAGAGCGGGGCAGAGGGGGGCCGTCCTGACCCGGCAACTCCTGACCTTCGGTCGCAGAGAAGCCCTTCATCCCGAGATTTTGGATCTGAATGAAGTCGTTCACGATATGGACAAACTTTTACGGCGTCTGCTCAGAGAGAATATCGAGCTGCGGACTGTCCTATCCCCCGGTTTATGGAAGGTTCAAGCGGATCCGGGGCAGATGGAACAGGTGATCATGAACCTGGTGATAAACGCCAGGGACGTCATGCTTGAAGGTGGGAAGCTCACCATTGAGACGGTCAACGTGGAGCTGGATGGGGCGTATATTCGGGCCCATTTTGTGGAGGGATCGGCGGGCTCCTATGTGATGCTGTCGGTAACGGACACGGGGCCCGGCATGGACGAGGAGACTATGTCCAGGATGTTTGAACCTTTCTTTACCACCAAGGAAAAGGGAACGGGAACGGGTTTGGGGCTTTCCATGGTGTACGGGATCGTGAAGCAGAGTAAGGGATATATTTGGCCATACAGCGAACTCGGGACGGGAACAACGATGAAGGTGTACCTCCCCAGGGCGGAGGGTGTCCAGGCGGCGGTCCCGGAAAAAGGAACACCTGAGGAGGAAGTGGGTGGCAACGAGGTGGTGCTGGTGGTGGAAGACGAGGAATCGCTTCGGAAATTAGCCGTGAAGTCCCTTCAGAAGGCGGGATACGAAGTCCTGGCGGCCGCTAATGGTGAAGAGGCCCTCCGGGTGAGTGAGGAATTTAAGAGGGGAATTCACCTGCTGCTCACGGATGTGATGATGCCGGTGATGGGGGGCAGGGAACTGGCGGAGCGAATGATGATCCTGCGTCCGGGGATCAAGGTGGTTTACATGTCTGGTTACCCGGACAGTGCCCTTTCGCATAATGACATTCTCGAATCGGGCATGAACTATTTTCAGAAGCCGTTTACGTCAGAATCATTATGCCGCAAGGTCAGAGAGGCGCTGGACAGACAGATTGATTGATAATTTAAGCCTTATCCGCCTCCGGCGGATTGACGAGTACGGATTAATGCTGGAAATTGGAGACCTGAAAAAATGGCCCATATTCTGATTGTAGATGATGAAGAGCAGATCCGGCGGATGCTGAACCGGATGCTTACAAGGCACGGATACGATTGTACGCTGTCTGCCGATGCCGCGGAGGCCCGAAAATGTCTTTATGGGCAGAGCTTTGATCTGGTACTCTGTGATGTAAACATGCCCGGGGAGTCCGGCATTGAACTGGCCCGGCATGTCGGGTCAGAGTACGAGGACACGGCGGTCATCATGGTAACGGGCGTGGATGATCCCGAGGTTGCAGACGGCGCCATACTGGCCGGGGTCTACGGCTATATGATTAAACCTCTTGATGTCAATGAGGTCGCCATAAATGTCCGCAACGCCCTTCGCCGACGGGAACTTGAAATAGCCAACCGGAATTACCTCCAGAATCTTGAAGGGTTGGTGAAAGAGCGCACCGCCAGTTTGAGAAATGCCTTGGAAGGGATCATTCAAGCCATGAGTCTGGCTGTTGAAGCAAGGGACCCATACACATCCGGCCATCAGCAGCGGGTGAGCATTCTTTCCGGTGCAATAGCAAAGGAGATGGTGCTTTCAGAAGATCGGATACAGGGAATACGCTTTGCCGGCATGATCCACGATCTGGGCAAGATCGCGATGCCCTCGGAAATACTCAGCAAGCCAACCCGTCTCACCGATATTGAGTTTGCCCACATAAAAACACACTCACAGATCGGCTATGATATCCTAAAAGGCATCGAATTCCCGTGGCCGGTCGCCCAGGTCGTGTATCAACACCACGAAAGGATAGACGGCTCCGGGTATCCCAACGGACTTAAAGGGGAGGAAATTCTCCTGGAAGCAAGAATCATGGCTGTCGCGGATGTGGTGGAAGCCATGGCCTCACACAGACCCTATCGGCCTGCTCTGGGCATGGAGAAGGCCCTGGAGGAGATATCTAAAAACAGGGGTGTTATCTATGACCCGGAAGTGGTAGATGCCTGTTTGAAGGTTCTCAGAAAGGACGGACTCGATTTTTTTGATAAGAACCGATCATGAACTGAACAGCGAGCGCATTATTCTTCGAATTACTTCGTTCCCCGCTGCTTGAGACTGTGTCGCAATAGGGTGAAATGTCATTCCGAACGAATGTGAGGAATCTTAACGTGTTAAATTTATTAAGTATTAAGATTTCTCGCTTTGCTCGAAATGACAAAAAAAGGAATTACGACACAGTCTCCTTGCTGCGGGGAGCTTCAGTATCGCAAATTACTTAATATCACTTGATTTTTCTATTGAAGGCAGTCCCTATTTATCGTCTTTATCTAAAGGAGGTGGTCGATCATGACCGGATTATATTTTTTATTACCCACC
>CAZSYH010000059.1:0-7889 GCA_964610735.1 uncultured Syntrophaceae bacterium
TCTGCGATTATGTTTTCCTACCTGTTTAACGAGGCCTGTAGGAACCTCGGCACGCGGCTACAGCTTCACCTATCCCCGTCGAAACCGTGACGCCCCCATTTAAAAGATCGTAAATCGAGCCCTTAGTATAGACACCTTTATCGCCCAAGTCAAGGAGGCACAAAAGACCCGTTACTGTCCCCTGCGCTTAGCGCTCACGTCTCTCTGCACATCCCGCAGATCGTCCCTTTTCCTGATATCATCCCTTTTGTCATAAAGCTTCTTGCCCTTTCCGACGCCGAGTTCCAGTTTTACCTTTCCGTTCTTGAAATACATCTTCAGGGGAATAAGCGTCAGACCTCTTTCTTTCGACTTTCCGTAGAGCTTTTTTATCTCTCTCTTATGCAGCAGCAACTTGCGAACCCTCAGGGAGATATGGTTGGAACGATTACCGTGGGAGTAGGGGCTTATGTGCATATCATAGACAAAAACCTCTCCATTCTGCACCTGCGCGTAGCTGTCCTTCATATTCCCCCTGCCCTCGCGGAGAGCCTTAACCTCGGTTCCGGCAAGGACAATCCCCGCCTCATAGGTATCATCTATGAAATAGTTGCGCCTTGCCAGTTTGTTCTGGCATATAATTTTTTCAGCGGTTTTATTTTTTTTTGCCATCACACCACTCTTTTATCACTCCGCGGACATTTCATATAAAGCGCGACCATCCACGTCATGCCCCGGAAGATAATCCATTTTTACATGACTCATCGATTTGAAGATGTTCTCGCGCACATCTTTATTATCCTTCTCCATATCATCCAAAAGCCTCTTTATATACATCCTGCGTGAAATTTTGCTTGTGGGACACCCGTTTTCAATCATGGGAATATTTTTCTCCTTCGCATACTTCTTGACCAGTGTTTCCCTGATATACGCGAGAGGCCGGATAATGTGAAATTTCCCCCCGAATACGGACTGATCAGGCATCATCGTACTGATCTCCCGGCCATAGAAGATATTTATAAGCAAGGTTTCTATGATATCGTCCTTGTGATGCGCAAAGGCTATCCTGTTGCACCCGTTTTCGTCTGCTATCTCAAATATCCTTTTTCTTCTCATCCTTGAGCAGAGAAAACAGGGGTTCTTCTTGTTGTAATCGCTGTGCGCCAGGGGCCCTATATCGGTCTTTTCCATTATATACTCATGCCCGTTTTCTCTCAGATAGTTCTCCAGTTCAGCGTATCCCCTGTATTTCTCATCAAACCCCAGGTCTATATTGACCGCCAGGATCGAAAATTGTGGAAGAAACACCATGCGGGTATTGAGAAGATTGAGAAGTACAAGGCTGTCCAGACCACCCGAAACGCCAACCAGTACACGGTCATCTTCTTTTATCATATTATAATCTACAGCGGCCTTTTCCAGCCACTTTTTGAGATGCAGATAAAGTTTTGTACCTTTTTCCCTTGACAAAAACATCTTCCTTCCCAGGGCATCCTTTAAAAAGATGGACTCCAACGAACCCTGTGACTTGTATTGTATTACCTTACCACAAAAATTAAATCTCACGCAAACAGGAAAAATCTTTAGTGATTGTGGTGTGATAACGAACCGGCAATAAAAATTAAAAAATTCTTGACATCAGCCATGCTTTCCTTTTAGACTGTTCCCCAAGGGATTTTCGACAAGTGTTATTTATAAAATATCACTAAAGGGAGGAACAAGCAGCCAAGTAATAAGCCCGCCTCAAAAAAGAATTGGAAACTTGTAAAGTAACTGGATGTAGTCTCAATAAGCGTGCCTTTAACTTCGCCAGCAATTGCTTTTGAACGAGGGAATTCACTGAATGATACCGCTAATTATAAATACACCTGAGGCAATGCTTAAAATCAGGGTGGTAACTGCAAAGGATTCTTCCGCAGAAACCTTGGAGCTTTTGCAGTCGACAGGTGTCCTCCACATAGAAGAACCCCGAGAATTAGATTCTGCCGACAGAACAAAAATAACAGAAAAAAGAAATCTTATAAGAAAAATCTCCGCGAATATCAGCGATATCCTGGCTTATGTCAAGGGGGAGCACAGGGTACTTGTACAGGAAGGTATAAAAGCCCAACCCCTGGATACAATATTACACCAGACCGCCAAGTTGCGTGAAAAATGCGCGCGTCTCCGGAAAGATTCGACAAGGCGGGAAGCGGATATCTCCAATATGGAAGGTCTGGGCAGATATCTGGATATTCTGTCACATGGGATAAACCTCTCGCTGAAAGAACTGAATTATTCCGGGAGTTACCTGTCAGCCAGGGTATTCGTATTCCCGGCGGAAACCTGCAAGATATTCCTGGGAAAAGCTCGCCAACACCTCCTTCAACATATACCCGCCTCTTCAAAAGACGAAACGGAAACGGCGGTTTATACTATTGCCAGAACCACCAGTCAGAACATAGTAGAAACACTGGCGAGAGATCTTGGGGCGTTGCCTCTTGAGATACCGGATGAGGAATTAACCTTAAAAGAATTTATCGCGAATAAGGATAATATAATAAGGCAAAAGAGGAAAGAGGTCGAAGGGTTGGAAAAAGAGATAGAAACGATTGCCACGGAAAACCTGGAGCAGATCACTCAATACAGAGAAACGGTCGCTCTGGAAGATGAAATGCTGTCAGCTATCGAGCTGACATGCGAAACCCGTTACGTCTCAATGATAGAAGGCTGGGTTCCCCGGAACAAGGCGGATTCTGTAATATCACAGATACATGAATCTCTGGACAACGTATTTATCGACGCAAGTAAGCCCGGACCTTTGGATGAACCCCCGACAAGACTGCAGAACCCGCGTGCCATCAAACCCTTTGAGGTAATCGTAAGTCTCTTCAGTCTGCCTAAATATGGCGGGTGGGATCCGACACCAAGTGTGGCTTACTTTTTTGCCTTCTTTTTTGGTCTCATGCTCTGTGATGTTGTCTATGCCGCAGGCCTGTTAATCCTCGCGAAATTTGTTCTCGACAAACTCGTTGATGATCCCTCCAACGAAGGGGTCGATCTGTTCCGAAAGGTATTGTACATAAGCGGCACGGTAGCGCTTATATTCGGTATATTATCAGGAACGTATCTGGGTGATTTACTGAATATGTATTTCGGCATTTCGTTACAAAAGCTTGCTCTCGCGAAGTGGGTGCAAAGTCAACTCTCCGACCCTATCGCATTTATTATCATCTCGCTCATAATCGGCCTTGTACACGTGAACATAGCCCATATCCTTTCCCTCATCAGAGGAATACGGGAAAGAAACAAAGGATTAGTTGTCAGCAAGGCAGGTCTCTTCATTATAGAAATTTTTGGAATACCTTACATCTTTAAGATGCTTCTACATGTTGATCTTGTCCCTCTCAGCCCCTCGATATATTCATTTATGGCTTATCCTATGATTATTGGCCTGGCCTTGATTGTTGTCTCGGGATTTATGCAAATGGGTGGTTTG
Organism: uncultured Syntrophaceae bacterium; assembly: GCA_964610735.1. Taxonomy (GTDB): domain Bacteria; phylum Desulfobacterota; class Syntrophia; order Syntrophales; family UBA2210; genus UBA2210. Next base: position 3,458 of record CAZSYH010000059.1, read on the forward strand.
GGAGGAATTTTCTGGATATTTGAACTGACCGGTCTGCTCGGTGATATTATGTCATATTCACGACTGGCAGGAGTCGGACTCGCTACGTTTTATCTTGCTTCTGCTTTCAACCTCCTGGCCAGCTGGATTTCCGCCGGTCTCTCAGGATTAATCCCGGGTGTTATTGGCACATCTCTCGGACTCATTATCGGTATTATTCTCTTTGCTGTTTTCCATGTATTAAATTTGTTTCTCAGCAGCTTGGCTGCTTTTATTCACTCTCTCAGGCTCTGCTTCGTTGAATTTCTCCTGAAATTCTACGAAGGAGGTGGAAGAAAATATGCCCCATTCCATCTCAGACCAAAGAGATATGTAATTGTCGGGGCAAAATTATAAAGCGAGGTGCAAAAAACATGACTGAAATACAAGCATTGGCGACACTGGGGGGAGCTATCGCATTGGGAGGCGGACTCGCCGGTTCAGCGATAGGAATAGCAATGGCAGCATCGGCAGGAGTTGCAACGATATCTGAAGAACCCGGCCAGTTGAGAAACGTTATCGTGCTTGCTTCGCTGCCTATGACACAGAGTTTTTACGGATTGATCATTCTGATTATGATCCTGACTGTCGTACTTCCGGGGCTACCCGCTACCGGAGGTGCCGGCATTGGAGTGCTGGCCGTGGGTGTCATCGGTGGCATGGCCGAATGTTTCTCCGGGGCCTACCAGGGATCGGTCTGTGCTTCCGGTATCGCCCTTTTACCAAAAACAAAGGGGGGGATTCTTACCACAGCCATGATGCTTGCCGTCTTCGTCGAACTTATCGGAGTTCTGGGACTCGTTTTCTCCGTTATGACGCTAAGCATACTCAAGCTTATGTAATGATAACCAAAGGTGACAATTATGGAAACCAATAAGATACGAGCGGCTATCCTCAAGGAAGCACAAGGAGAGGCGGAAGAAATCATTGCCAATGCCAGGGTAAAAGCCGAGGAACTGATGACCAACGCGAAAGAACAAAAGAAAAAACGGTCCGAAGAGGAGAAGAACCGGGTTATATCAGAGGCCAGGCGTGAGGCATCGAGGATACTGGCACAAGCTTCTCTCAAGGCGCGGCAGGAAGTACTCAAGGAAAAAGATGACGTCATCAACGAGATTATCTCAAGGGCAAAAAAAGATCTACTCGGGAAGGCAATGGATGAAACTGTGCTCATCTATCTCATCGGTGAAACAGTGCAAGCTTTTGAAACGGAGGACAAACTCAGGCTCCTTGTATCTCCGGGGGATATCGCTGTCGCCCGCAAGGTTGTGAAAGAAAATGACAGCTTGAAAGAACAGATAGCCGAGATCGTTGAATTCGACTGTCTGGGGGGTGTTATGGCGGAGTCGATGGACGGCATGGTGAGCATTGACAATACATTCGATATGAGGCTGGAGATGCTTACGCCAAAGATCCTGCCCAGAATAAGCAGGGAACTTTTCGGAGATGATGAAAAGTGAATCTTACAAACGCACGTTATGCATTCATATCGGCTTACCTCAAAGGTGAAGAGACCCGGGGTGTAACCCACGAGCATATAGAAGAACTCCTTCGGAGGTCCGAAAATATGCAGGAGGCCCTTGAAATCATCAGTGACTCAGATATTGGCGGATACCTGTTGGACCAGCCGATCAAAACCTTCGATGATGCCGACACGTACTTATGGCTCTATATGGGCGAATGCCTGAAACGGTTTGAGGGCTTTAATATACCCCCCGAAATGTCGCACATAGTGAACCTGTATGCCGAGAAGTATGATGTTCTGAATATCAGGATAAAACTCAGGATGATATCAGAGGAAACAGCATCCTCCATGGTGCCACTGGGCACGATCTATAGCCGGGAACACCTGGAAGAAATGTCTGCCGCACGGGAAATGGATGAATTATGCAAAATCCTCGCGAAATGCAATCTTGGCGACTACATCCGGGTCATAGAAGACATCAACGAAAAAGATCCGCAATCTGTATCAGAAGGAGAAGTTAGACTGCAAAACCTCTACCACCATAAGGTTTTGAAGGTCTTCAAAAACATGACCGACGGACAATTGCTCGTACAGACATTCGAAAGCATTATCGATTCGGCAAACCTGCAGACGATTTTCCGGTTATCCCTGGGAGGAGCTTATACCGCAGGCGCGCCGGTGCTCAGCGGCGGCCGCGTGCTCTCGGAAAACACCATAAAAGAATTGCTGACGCTGAAGATAACGGAAATAACAGGAAGATTGGAAAACACAGGATACCATATGATGTCACAGGATGTATCCAAAGGCTATGAAAAGGATGGGGAAAGCACGGTTGTAGAGAAGATAACGGAAAAATACAGATTCGGGCTGCTGAAAGATCTCCTCTCTCCCAGGGTGTTATCCACTTCCAATATGTTGTGGTACCTGCTGCTCAAGGAAATGGAGATACGAAATTTGAGACTGATTCTCAAGATGCTGGCAGACGGGATACCGGCAGAGGAAATAAGGGAACTGGTAATCGCGGCATGACTAAACCTGAAAAGATAGACATAGCCATAATAGGCAGCAGGGATCAGGCAGCACTGGTGAGGCTTGCCGGCGTCGAGAAGTACCGTATAATAGACAATGGCGACGACCTTCATGAAAAGGTAAAAGAGGCCCTGATGGAGTTTTCGGATGACAGCTCAGTCGGAATTATCATGATACCGGAAAACTGGGGCAGGGATGCGGCAGACACGATAAGATACCTGCGGGAGAGCAAGAGGAGCTCGGCTATCATGATAGCGATCCCTGAAGGGTTTAAGACAAAAGAACAGGATGTAAAGGAATATTACAAGACATACACCAGGAAGCTGATAGGATTTAACGTGAATTTCTGACGATGAAATCGTTCGAATTCATTGTAGATCAAACATACTACCAAAGTGAGGCAAGACCTATGGGGAAAATCTGGAAAATTTCGGGGCCCGTCGTAATCGCCGAAGGTATGAGGGGAACTCAGGTATACGAGGTCGTCGATGTGGGCGATGAAAAACTCACGGGGGAGATCATCGGTCTTGAGAGGGACCAGGCGGTCATACAGGTGTACGAGGATACGGTCGGACTGAAGGTCGGCGAACCGGTGACGGGAACAGGCCATATTCTCATGGTGGAACTGGGACCCGGCCTTGTCGGGAATATCTATGACGGCGTCCAGAGGTCTCTTGTCACCATGATGGACGAGATCGGCGATTTTCTTGTGCGCGGTGTTCGAACAGATCCCCTTGACCGAAAAAAGAAATGGCACTTCACCCCGTCCGTGAAGGCGGGCGATGCCGTTCAGGAAGGTGATATCATCGGATCTGTTCCTGAGACGGGCCTTATAGAGCACAGGATCATGGTACCGATAGGGACTCAGGGTACCATCCTGGAGATATCGGAAGGGGATTTTACCATAGTAGAAACCGTCGCGATTGTGGAGCATGAAGGTGAAAAAAAACCTCTAACGCTCATGCAGAAGTGGCCTGCACGAAAACCCAGAATATACAAAAAGAGATTTAATCCCGAAGATCTCCTGGTGACCGGTACAAGGATCATCGACTACCTCTTTCCCCTGGCACTGGGAGGGAAGGCCGCCATACCCGGAGGATTCGGAACCGGCAAGACCGTTACTCTGCAACAGATGGCCCGGTGGTCTCAGACACAGCTGAACATCTATGTCGGGTGCGGCGAGCGTGGAAACGAGATGGCGGACGTCCTCCACAGTTTCAAGAAACTGAGAGACCCCGCGACGGACAGGCTCCTGCAGGAGAAGGAAATATTCATCGCCAACACGTCTAATATGCCCGTCGTCGCGCGAGAGATCAGTATCTTCATCGGTATCACCATGGCCGAATATTTCAGGGACATGGGGTATGACGTCCTCCTGGTGGCCGATTCGACGTCCAGATGGGCAGAGGCGATGAGAGAAATCGGCGCGAGGCTTGAGGAAACCCCGGGAGAAGAGGGGTTCCCCACCTATCTGGGTTCCCGGCTCTCAGCCTTCTATGAAAGGTCCGGGAGGGTCGAATGCATCGGGAACCCTAAGCGGATGGGATCGGCTACGGTTATAGGCTCCGTCAGTCCCCCCGGTGCCGATTTCAGCGAACCGGTAACCCAGGCAACTCTCAGGATCGTTGACGTCCTCTATTCACTGGATGTCGCCCTCGCCAACAAGAGACACTTTCCGACCATCAACTGGCTCCAGAGCTACAGTCTCTACACCGATTCGGTTGACACATGGTGGAACAAGATCAGTCCCGATTACAGCGATATACGAAACAAGGCCCTCATAACTCTCCAGCATGAAGCTGAACTGGAGGAGATCGTCCGGCTCGTCGGACCCGAGGCCCTGCCCGAAGACGACAAGCTGGTGCTTCTCGCGGCGCGTATGATCAGGGAAGACTTTCTTATGCAGAGCGCCTATCATCC
>CAZSYH010000059.1:7989-11028 GCA_964610735.1 uncultured Syntrophaceae bacterium
CTTGAGAGTATCCCCGGCATCAGATACAGTGAAATCGTGGATGTCCAGCTCGGCACCGGTGAGACCCGGATCGGCCAGGTGATAGAAGTCGGAAAGGAGACCACCGTCGTCCAGGTGTTCGGAGGCGTCAGCGAAGTTGATCTGCTAAACAGCAGGGTGAGATACAAGGGGGAAACCCTGAAGCTTCCCGTATCGGGAGACATCATGGGGAGAATCTTCGACGGGAGCGGTAATCCCATAGACGGCGGTCCCCCGATCGTGGCGGACAACTACCTGGATATAAACGGCGTGCCGGCAAATCCCGCATCGCGCATGCCTCCGGCGGAATTTATCGAGACCGGAATCTCCGCGATAGACGGCCTCAATGTCCTGGTGCGTGGACAGAAACTGCCGATCTTCAGCGGATCGGGTCTGCCGCACAATAAGATTGCCGCGCAGATCCTGAGGCAGGCATCTCTGAAGGGAAAATCGGAAGAGTTCGCGATTGTCTTCGGTGCAATCGGCGTAAGCTACGACGATGCGGGCTATTTTATCTCTAATCTGGAAGAGACCGGGGCGCTCAGCCGCACAGTCGCATTCATCAATACAGCGTCATCGCCTGTCATTGAGAGATTGTCAACACCGCGTCTGGCGCTGACGGCAGCGGAATACCTGGCATGGGAACACGACATGCATGTTCTGGTCATACTCACAGACATCACAAATTACTGCGACGCACTACGCGAACTTGCCGCCATGAGAGGCGAGATACCAAGCAGGAGAGGGTATCCGGGATACATGTACACAGACCTCGCTTCCCTTTATGAAAGGGCCGGAAGGATAAGTGGCAAGGAGGGCTCAATTACTATTATACCCATCCTGACGATGCCCGATGATGACATCACGCATCCGATAGCCGATCTTACGGGATACATAACCGAGGGGCAGATTGTCCTGTCGAGATCGCTGGAAAGAAAAAGAATATATCCCCCCATAGATGTATTTCTCTCTCTTTCAAGGATGATGAAGGAGGGAATCGGCGAGGGAAATACAAGGGAGGACCATAACAACGTGTTCATGCAGTCATATGCCGTCTACGCGGAGGGAAACTATCTGAGAGAGATATCCACCGTTATCGGTTCCGAGGCGCTCAGCGACAGGGATAGGCTGTACCTCTCCGCTTCGGACAGGTTCGAACAGGAATTCATATCACAGGCAGAGAACAATAGAAGAACCGTTGAAGAAACTCTGGGGCTGGCATGGAACATCTTCTCCATGCTCCCCAGGGAGGACCTGAAGCTAATACGGGAAGAATACATAAATAAATATCTTCCAGAGGCTCCCGAGAACAGGACTACAACCGAAACAGATTAGACAAGAGTGATGCCATGTCAACAAAAGTACAGGTAACGAGACCAACCAAGATTGAGCTTTCCCGACTGAAGCGCCGCATGAAACTTGCCACGAGGATCCAGAAGATCGTAAAGGACAGGCTCTCTATACTCATCATGGAATTCCTCCAGACCGTCAAGGAATGCGCTTCTGCCAAAGAGAACCTGCTTGCGGATTTCAAGGAGGCCTACAAGGCCCTCTCTATTACCACAGGATACCATGGATACGCGTTCCTGGAAAAGGAGCTCCTCGCATCCGAAATGGCATTTGAGATAAACACCGTCACAAGAAATGTGGCAGGGGTAAGACTGCCCGTCTTTGAAACAGAGGATACTGAAACGCCGGGCTCTTCCGTGAGGAACACGCCTGACACCTCTTCATTGGTCGACAACAGTACCAGACTCTCACGAAAGTGTCTGGAGGCTACCATTGAACTGGCCGAACTCCAGAACTCCCTGGAGCTTCTGGGTGCGGAGATAAACAAAGTAAAAAGAATAAACAACGCACTGGAATATATCGTCGTTCCCGGACTCGAAGCCACCATAAAATACCTGACGATGAAGTTCGAGGAACGTGATCGCGAAGAGATTGCCCGGCTCAAATATGTCAAGCTGTTGATTGAACAGAGAGAAGCGTATGCGTATTGATAATCCGGCTCCGGACAGGGTATTGGAGAGTTGCCTGACGGGTGATATGAAGGCACTCAATGCCCACCTGCCGCGCAGGCGAAGGGCATTGAATGAACTTTTGAAGGAGGAGCGCCCCCACGTTGAATGCGGTGACGGGAGCACACACTCTTTTAAGAAAAAAGAGCTTGAGTATCTGGCTCAGATGTTAGACAACGAAGACAAAGAAACGCTGCTCCTGCCGATTATCATAGAGGTTGGATCCTTTGAAGGAGGCATGACAGTAAGATCCAAAACTGGAACCGAAGCAAAGGTATTTTCAAAAATCCTGGAGATGCCCATAACCTGCACATCTGATATGATAACTATATTCAGACCACAGTTACAGGTGCTGAGAAAAGTATTGAAGACAACCACACAGTACGTCTTCACCACATGAGAGATATGACAAAAACTTGACAGACACAGGGAGGTGCATCATGAAAGTATTCGCTGACAGGCTGATCAACGTTCTGGAAAACCATCGAAGAGAAATCGCGCAGCAGTGGTGCAAGGCCGTAAGACAAAATCCCCGGACACCATCATTCAATAATCTACCGGAAGAGGAATGTCTCAAGAGAGCCATTTTTTTCTACAAAAACCTGATCACGATGTACTTCAGTAAAAAACCCTACACCGAGGTGCGCAAGTACTTTTCAGAGTACGCCGAAGTCACTTACCAGCTCAAGCTACCGCTCCATGAAGCTCTCTATGGCCTCATCATGATGAGGAGGCACATGTGGCTCTACGCCGACTTCCAGGCTCCATTCCTCAGCGCCATGGATCATCGGCAGGCGGTTGAAACGATAAACAAGACCATCCGCATATTCGACCATGGTATCTATATGGTCACCCAAAAGTACGGTGAGATAGAGAAGGGGTAAGGGGTGTGCTATGCCGGCAGAAATACGCGACACAATAAGAGAAATCGAGAAAGAGGCCGAAGGGCTGATAGAGAAGGCCCGGACAGAGGCACGGGGCATCCTGGAAGATACCAACAAGA
>CAZSYH010000060.1:0-10743 GCA_964610735.1 uncultured Syntrophaceae bacterium
CATAGCCGGTTTTACCAAGGTCGCGGAGGCAATGATGGCCCAGGGGATTGTGTAAGATAAGGTCGTAATCGAATACCAGTATTACATGGCGGTTCCCTTCACGCTTGTGAGGGAATCGCCACAAGTACTACATCTTCTCAACAGCCTCTTCTGCCGGAAAAGGAAAAAGATAAGTGAAGCAGACTGCCAAATTGTGCATTGATGGAAAAGCATACAATATTCCCATGGTAATCGGGACCGAGGGTGAGAGGGCTATCGATATTTCAAAACTTCGTCAACTCACGGGTCTGGTAACCATCGACCCGGGTTTTGTGAATACTGCGAGCTGTAGAAGTAATATTAGCTACATTGACGGAGAAAAGGGTCTCCTGCGATATCGTGGTATACCCATTGAGCAGTTGGTTGCTCACTCGAGTTTTGTTGAAACAGCCTATTTGCTTATTAATAACGCCCTCCCTACGGCTGATGAACTTGTTGACTTTTCACAGAAACTTACCCAGTATTCACTTATCCATGAGGATATGCTGGAATTTTTCCGAAAATACCCATCCCGGACCCATCCTATGGGTATTCTTTCATCGATGGTAAATGCCCTCGGAGCCTTTTATCCTGAGCTGCAGGATGTTACGAGAGTGGAGGCCATCAATGTAACTGTTGCACGGCTCCTTTCAAAGATACGAACCCTTGCCGCCGCATCGTATAATATATCCATTGGTCACCAGGTGATATATCCGCGCCATGACCTGAGTTATTGTGCCAACTTTTTGTATATGATGTTCGATTCTCCCGTGAAGGTATACGAAATTGATGAAGATATTGTGAACGCTCTGAATGTGTTTTTGATTCTCCATGCGGACCATGGACAGAATTGTTCCACCACAACCGTGCGTATGATCGGAAGCACCGGTGTAAATCTCTATGCCGCCGTGTCGGCTGGCATATCGGCACTCTGGGGCCCGCTCCATGGTGGTGCTAATCAGGCCGTAATCGAAATGCTTCAAGAAATCTATGACAGCGGTGGTGATGTCGATTCTTTTATCGCCCATGCGAAAGATAAAGACGATCCTTTCCGGTTAATGGGGTTCGGCCACCGGGTTTACAAAACCTATGACCCACGCGCTCCCATCATGGAAAGCATAGCCGAGATGGCGTTACTAAAAATGAACCGGCACGACCCTCTCCTTGACATAGCGAGAAAATTGAGAGACGTCGCCCTGAGAGATCAGTATTTTATTGATCATCATCTGTACCCGAACGTCGATTTTTACAGCGGCATTTTTTTGAGAGCTATAGGGATTCCATTGAATATGTTTACGGTGATGTTCGCAATTGGACGTCTTCCAGGGTGGATCAGTCAATGGGAAGAGAGTCTTGATACCCCCAACAGGAAGATAGATCGTCCCCGCCAGATTTATATGGGGTTGACGAAGAGGGATTATATCCCCATTGATGAACGGGGTTACACCTAGGTTTTAAAATCGGCCTGATATCACATGTCGTTATCTTATTGAAGGAGACCGGGTGAAACCATTTAAAAGAGTTAGAACATTTATAGTCATTTTATCATTTTTTCTATTTTTTTGCGGTGCGGGCCTTTTTCATTTTGACACGGTCAGATCAAAAACTCCTGAAATAATTGATGCAGGCAATTTTGACTGGAATGTTCGGGGTATTGCCTATGCGGCGCCGGAGGAAAAGATCCCTGCCGGAGATTATGGAGCGAATAAGGGTGTTCGGAATGACCAGAGTGATGATTCCAGAATACAAAATGCGGGATTTGTCACTTTGGTGCGAATCCTCTCGGTTATTGCTATGAGTATTTTCCTCGTGTGGTATATCAGAAGAAAGTTGAGGCTATAAGGAGATTAGATATGAGAAGAAAAGACAAAGAGATCACCGATAGAGACGTAATTGATTCCATTATTAATGGATCGACATTTTGCAGACTGGCCCTTTCGGAAGATGACAGGCCCTATATTGTCCCGCTCTCTTTCGGCTATGATGGCGGTTCTCTCTACTTTCACGGTTTCCTTGAAGGTAAAAAAATTGACATTCTCAGAAAGAATAGTAATGTATGCTTTGAGTTTGATAGTGACGGCGAGCCCATTCCATCGGATGGGGCATGCTCCTGGACGGTCAGATATAAAAGCGTGATAGGGTATGGAAAGGCGTGGCTTATTGAAGATATCGATTCGAAGATCAAGGCCCTCGAAATCATTATGAGTCACTATTCGGAGCAATCCTTCGTGTATCCGGAAAAAGTGGTGAAGAAGATCGTGGTCATAAAGGTTGACATAGAAACTGTCACGGGAAAGATGTCAGGTTATTGACCGGCGTGCATACAGCTTTTCCATTAAACAGTTATAAAACCCTGGACTGATTCACGTACAAAGGAAACAATACCGAAATGAACAAACCCTTTCTCATTTTCTTCTTGATCCTTGGGGCGGCTGATTTTATCTACGGTCTTTATAGCGGTGACAGGATAAGCATCCTCATTGGGGGGATCATGGTTTTCATTGGATTCTCAGTAATGAGAAAGAACAAAAAGAAAGAAAAAGATAGCCGATAGAAGGTCTCTTTCATTCATGCCGGCAAAAACCATTTGGAAATATGAATGATCTCTTTTTCGCCTTGATAGCCCTGTCAGGTCAGGCAGTCTTTCAGCCTCTTTATTGAATCATCTCTTCCCAGAATATCGATAAGCGTCGGGATGTCGGGACCGTGGCAGTTTCCGAAAAGGGCGAGGCGGATGGGAAAATAGAAATTCTTACCCTTTATACCGAGATCACCGATAGACTGTTTTGTCAGCGATAATATTTCTTCGGATTTCCACTCGGTCTTTTTCCCCAGCTCCTCGATCCAGTATGAATAGATCTTTTGCGAGTTTTCCTCTTCGACCAGCTTCCGGTCTTCTTCCGAGAAGATCATATTTTCGTAGAACATCTTTGCGTGTTTCACAATATCAGAGAGACAATAAACATAATCACGCGCCGTGTTGATTACTTTCAGATATTTGTTATTGTCACTTATATCTATGCCGGCCTCTTCAAAGAAACGCCTCGACTGATCGGCGATATATCCCACATCAAGGGTCCTTATATACTGGCCCCCCATCCAGTTCAGTTTTTCTATATCAAATACGGCCCCGGCCTTGTTGATCCTGTCCAGTGAAAATGCCTCTCCCAGTTCGCTGAGGGAATATATTTCCCTGTCATCCGCTGAGTGCCACCCGAGAAGGGCGATGAAATTAAGCATCGCCTCGGGGAGGTACCCCTTGTCGAGGTAACTTTCGACAGAGACATCCCCCTGTCGTTTGCTCAGTTTGCTCCTGTCGGAATTCAGCAGCAGGGGAAGGTGAACGAACACAGGCGCTTCCCATCCGAAAGATTTGTACAGAAAGATGTGTTTTGGAACACTGGAAAGCCACTCCTCGCCGCGTATAACATGTGTGATCTTCATTAGGTGGTCATCCACCACACTGGCGAGATGGTAGGTGGGAAATCCGTCGGATTTTATAAGAACCTGGTCGTCAACCATCGAATTGTCAATGGCGACCCTGTCGCGCACAACATCGTCGAAAACGGTTTTTCCTTCTTTGGGATATTTCAGGCGTATGACGAAGGGCATCCCCTGCGCCAGGTTGTACGCAACCTCATCCTTCGAGAGTTCCCTGCATTTGCCGTCATACATCGGCGGTCTCTTTCTTTTTCGCTGTTCTTCCCTAAGATTGTTCAACCGTTCCTCAGAACAGAAACAATGGTATGCATTTCCGGAATCCAGAAGCTTTTGGGTGTATTCTTCATAGACGTCCGTTCGCTGCGATTGTATATAAGGCCCATAGTTCCCTCCGACATCAGGGCCTTCATCATAGTGAAGCCCGATTTCTGTGAGTGTTACGGTGAGCTTTTCCAGAGCTCCGGGAATGGATCTTTTCTGGTCCGTATCTTCGATCCGCAGGATAAACTTTCCACCCTGTTTGCGCGCAAACAGATAGTTGAACAATGCCGTCCTCAGCCCTCCGACGTGCAGATATCCTGTCGGACTGGGTGCAAATCTTACCCTTACCTGATTATTGTCTTTATGCATGGTGCCTTTCCTGTTATTTAATTTTTGATGTTTCCTGACATCTTTCAGATTGCTTCTTCAGGAGCGTTAGTATAATTTTTCGTGTCAGATTACAAGCCTGATTCTTGTGGAGCGACTGTTCGCGAAGGACAATAACCGGTATATCCCTTGCTTTTTCAGGCAGCTCTACTATATAAAAGAAATCAATCGGGGGAAATGTAGCGGGTAGCTGATGAAGGAAGAGAATTTTATTCATCTGTGTCAGCCTGATTCAGGTAAATCCTGCGGAGCCTGTTGCGGTTTATATAATTATGCTGACAGCACAAAGGATTCTCTAATCAGGAGGCTGAGAAACAGGACCGGACTATTTCGTAAGATAGTTAAGGATCCTGCTGACCTGAAGGCCTTTTCAGACAGGATAAAGAAACTTGAGTCCAGCGAGAAACTCTATGATGTGATACATTGCTGTGAATATTTGGGATTTCTCGATGATGAGGAGAAGAGAGTAGGCTGTCTTCTTCATCCCCTTCAGAACGACGGGGTAGACATGAGAGATGTATCGTTCTATGGAAAGGAGTTGTGCGATGGGCACTTCTGTCCCAGCTATCAATTCATGTCCAGTGAAGAGAAGCTTTCCATGATCAGGATTGTTGATGACTGGTATCTTTACGGCCTGTGCATTACCGATATAGACCTGGTAAAAGAGTATTTCCGCTTTATAAGTGAAGGCATATATGAGGTCCCGCGTCCTGACAGGTTTGAAGGCAGACTCAGGGATATTGCCCTCAGATTCTTTTCATTGAAGATTTCCTGGCCTTTCAGGGCAACGGACACGAACCGCTTTGGAAAATACTATTTCGACGGTTCGCAATACATTATAAGCCACATTGATTATGACGCTCTTGGATGTGAAAGGTCGAAGTTCGACAGGATATTCCTGAGCCTTACCTCAAGATTCAGGACACTGGAGGAACTCAGGAGGGGCGAAGAGATCATCCGGGAAAATATAGAAGAGTTTATAGCCTGTTATAATATGGGTGCTGTGGGGCAATTATAAACTTCGCAGTTTAGCGCGATAATCTGTTAAAGGGCGGTTTTTGTAAGAGTTGAGAAAGAAGATTCTATATTCAAAAGAGGTTATCGATCGGCGTGTGAAAGACCTGGCTGATGCGATTTCGCGTGACCTTAAAGGGAAAGAGGTTGTGCTTGTAGGTGTCCTCAATGGGGCCTTTATTTTCCTGGCGGACCTTGCGCGGTATCTGAAGGTGCCGCACAAGGTGGATTTTACAAGATTGGCAAGTTATGGTTCCGGGCTGGTGAGTTCGGGGAGCATAACCGTTACGAAAGATATAGAGACAGATATAGAGGGGAAAGAAGTGGTTATAGTGGAAGATATAATAGATACCGGAATCACGATGGCATTTCTACGGGAAAGACTTGAAAAGGGAAGGCCGGCTTCCATAAGGATATGTACATTGATAGACAAAAAGCGGAGAAGAGAGACCTCCATCGATGCGGACTACGTGGGATTTGATTTGGACGAGGGATTTATTGTAGGATACGGGCTTGATTTTGACGAAAGATTCAGGTGCCTGCCGGATATTTATGTAATTGAAGAGTAACAATTTAGCAAAAACCACCAAGGAGTAGAGCCGTGATTATCCAGTGTAAAGAATGCGGGACAAAATACAGATTTGATAAATCGCAGATAGATGGCGAGGGGATATGGGTCAGGTGCAGTCGCTGCGAGGCGGTTTTTTTCCAGGAGAATCCTCTGCTGGAAATCATTTCATTGACAGATTCGATAGAACCGGGAGAAGCAATCCACGAGAAAACGCATAAGGAGAGCGCGGAAGATATAGACAGGATGTTCATGGAAGTTGAAGGGGAAGGGGGTGAACGAAAAGCTGAATATGAAGAAGTTCATTCCGAGGAGGAGGAGAACGAAGGTGGCGCGGAAGATATAGACATGATTTCCAGGAAAGATGAAACAGAAGGTGCCGCGCAGAACCTCGAGAAGGAAGAAGTTAATGGCGATGCCGTTGAGATCATAGAGAATGCGGAAGCTTCAGAAGGAGAAGCAGTGGCACAAAATCCCCGGTCATCCGGTAGAAAAGTAGCGATTGTTCTCATACTGGTTATTCTGCTATCGGGGGGGATTTATCTGTGGACTTCTCCCCTGGCAACAGAAGTGATTTCGAACGGGGTTTTGCCACGGGTGGAAAAGTTCATAAGAACTTTGCCCGGAGCGGCGAAGTTTCTCGGGACAGAAAAGAATATTCCGGAGGAGCGTCTGTCGGAACTGGGTGTGGACCTGATAAATGTAAAGGAACGATTCGTTAAAAACTGGGTTGCCGGAGACATTATGCTGGTTGAAGGTTTTGCCGTAAATAATAATCAATGCGCGGTTTCCGATATAAGGGTCAGAGGGAAGATACTGGATTCATCAGGTAACATTCTTGCCAAAGTGGAATCTAACTGTGGCAATATACTTACAGATGACGAACTGAAAGGCCTGACGGAGAAAGAAATTATGAAAGAGCTCTCCAATCCTTACGGAAGAAATTTCTCCAATACAGGCATAGAACCGGGCGAGGATATTCCCTTTATGCTGGCGTTTGTGATGCCTGCCGACGAGGCGAGTGAATTTCTTGTTGAACTTGCGGGCATAAAGGTCGCGGAGACCAAATAGCGCCCATCCGGAGATGGCTTTCCCAAAAGATGGAGATGAGGGGGATTTTTTACGTGTTGTTAGCGCGCAAGGTCAAAGTCGCTTTTTCCTTTCTATTCTTGATAACTGTTGCGGGAACCGCGGGATATCATTTTCTTGAAGGATGGTCCCTGGCGAATTCTTTTTATGCGACAATAGTAACCCTCGGCACAGTGGGTTTCGGCGATTTTTACCCGGTAACCTCTGGGGGAAAGGTGTTTGCGATTTTTATTATCGTCTTTGGTGTGGGCACTATGGCCTATACCTTCGCGGTGATAATGGAAACCTTTATGGAAGGGCGTCTGAGGAAGATATTGGGGAGGGGCAAATTGGAAAAACGAATAGAAAAGATGGAAAATCATTATATCATCTGTGGTTGCGGTAAGATAGGCAAGCTTATCTGCGGGGAGCTGGCTCATGAAAAGGTAGCGTTCGTTATTGTGGACAGCAACCCGATGGTAATACAAAACATTGAAGACAATGGGTTTGCCTACATAAACGGCAACGCGGCGGAGGATAAAACCCTGCTGGCCGCGGGAATAAAGAGGGCCAAGGGCGTTGTCTGCGCCCTTCCCGAGGATGCGGACAACCTCTATGTTGTGTTGGCTGCAAGGGAACTGAATCCAAAGGTATACATACTTTCCAGATTTGAAGACAACGCCTCGGAACGCAGACTGCTGAATGCGGGAGCGGACAGGGTTATCTCGCCTTACAGCGTGGGAGGAATGAGGATGTCCCAAGCCATTCTGAGGCCCGCCATGCTGGACTTTATAGAAATTACCACAAGGAGAGGGAGTCTCGCGCTCAGGATGGAGGAACTGAATGTTTGCGAAGCTTCGCCCATTATTGGGAAAAATCTGGAACAGTCGGGGTTGAGAAAAGAGTATGGCCTGATTGTGGTGGCCGTCGAAAAAAAATCAGGACAGATGGTATTCAACCCGATGGCCTCTTATGTGATAGAGTCAGGGGACAAACTAATTGCCCTTGGCGAAGGAGAAAATCTGGTCAAGTTTTCCAGGGTATGCCAGACGTGATGGTATTTTTATCCGTATAGTGCTGATAAAGGTATAATCCCCTCTCTGACGATAACCGGTGGATCAACGGTGGCGTCTATAATGGTTGATCCCAACCCGCCGGGCGTTCTGCCCCCGTCAATGACGGCATCCAGATTTTCGCCTATGCTGTCCATCACCTCTTCAATCGAGACACATTCCTCCTGCCCGGAACGATTAGCGCTGGTAGCGGTGATGGCGCCGGAGAGATTCTGCGCAAGGAGAGTGGCAACCGGATTGCTGGACAGGCGAATGCCTATTTTCCCCGTTTTTGCCGTCAGTTTTTCGGGAACATGTAGAGACGCGGTAAAGAGCAGGGTGATTCCCCCGGGCCAGAATCTATCCATGAGGGCTTCGGCTGCCGGAGTGATATCTCTCGCGAATGTTGCCAGGCCCTCCCGGCTGTCTATGATGATGGAAATGGGTTTGTCGAAATCTCTCCCCTTGATAGCGTATATCTTTTCCAGAGCCTGTGTGTTTCGGATATCAGCGCCAAGACCATAGAAGGTCTCTGTCGGGTAGGCTATGACGCCCCCTTCCTTCATGATCTTTACTGCTTCCATGATCGACGATTTGTCAGAATTTATCTCTATGATAGGAACCATTTTTTTCACCGCGGGATACAGGTCGAACAAGTCAGTCAGCCTGCAACTCCTGCTGCTTTTTCTCGATATTATCAGCCATTTCCCTGATGTACGCAGCCAGTTTTCCGCGGAGGCTTTCGTCTTCCAGTGCGAGTATCCTGACCGCCAGCAGAGCGGCGTTTTTTGCCCCCGCTTTTCCTATCGCCATCGTGGCCACAGGCACGCCACCTGGCATCTGCATTGTGGAAAGGAGCGCGTCGAGTCCGTGGAGAGAGGATGCTGATGAATCGAGGGGGACGCCGATTACCGGCAGAGGTGTCTGAGATGCGATGACGCCGGCAAGGTGAGCCGCCATACCCGCTCCGACGATGATAACCTTGACGCCGCGCCCGGCAGCCCTGTCCGCGAACAGCGATGTTCGTTCCGGCGAGCGGTGCGCGGATGTCAGAAACAGCTCATGCGGAACCTGAAATTCTGTGAGGATAGATGCAGCCTCTTTCATTACGGGAAGGTCAGAGTCGCTTCCCATCACTATACTTACCAGTGTTTCCCTTTTCTCTTTCATTTCATTCGTTCTCCCTTTGCGAGATCATTCAAAAGTTTCTTACCGGCACTGTCCCTCTTGTCAAGACGGTAGACGCGGCTTTTTTGTCCACCCTCACCCAAATTTTGATATTGCATCCCCTAAATTAGTAAGGCGTCCTCCAATTACCGGCCAGAGAGACACGGTGGGTCAATTTTAGAGTACCAAAATCAACAGTATTCCCATTGGTAACCTCCTTTCATAGAAGTGCCCTATCTTTTGATAAAAAAAGGCAAGGCTACCAAAACAATACCTGTAATGACAAGAATAAATACATTCGAAATGAAATATGGGAATACTAACAGCCCTATGCCACTTAAAAACGGAATGATAGTTTTTTGTTTTTTGCCATAAACAAAGAATCCTAATCCTACAGATCCAAATATCATTCCCCACATTAATGTTGACGCATTCATCATTTATTTTTTCTACACATAACGGCACCGGTCACCAGCGCGGTTTTTTGCGTCTGGTGGACTGGCTTGTGTACGCCCGGCATGGGCGTGAACTTATGGGGTGCAAGTCCCCTATACGTGAACCCTGCTAATGGGTTGAAATATTAGCAGAAGTATTAGTCGAAGGCAAGGGTGTTTCCGTGAGGAAGGGTCTGAAGGAAGCCGGAGTCAGCAGAGACCATAGTAGGCGTAGGAAACCACCACTCATGGTGGTGTGGGGGTCGGGGGAGAAAAACCCCCGGCTGCCCGATTGGGCAATCAATGCCCCTTTTTCCCTATCGCGTGTTCATGGTGATCCCATCCCATCTGATATTTACAACCAGCTTACCGATTTTGTCAGTGTAGGATATTCGACGGAAGGAGGTTGATAGTTATCTGCCGGATATCCCAGGACGCATCCATCAAGTGCGTATTCCCCAGCAGGAATGCTGAGAAGTCTGCAAAAATCTGGGTCACTATCCATTTGCAACGTCGCACTGATAAGTTGAAGCCCGATCCCCAGTGATGTTGCTTTCAGCCACATATTCTGTAGACAGTAGCTGAGCGATTGAGTTGCAATAGCAGGCATCCCTTTTCTTTCTCCGACAACAATGAAATATGGTGCACTGCCGACACCGGGCACGCCTTGTTGTCCGATTCGCTTTAGATTCTGCACAAAAGGAACCAACCCCACCTTCTTTTCAAGTTCATCGGCCTGTTTTGCCATTCGGTTTTTGATAATATTCGCTACTGCCTCCATTGATGCTGACGGTTTCCGAATCACGAATACCTTTCGAAAATCAGGTTTCCCGGCAACGGCAAGTGCTCCAAATGGAGCTAATAGGCCCGCTTGGATTATTGCCTCAATAGCCTCTTTGCTTGGCGGGGTAGGGCTAAACGCTCTTACTGAACGCCGTGCCCTTATGATTACATCAAGGGCCACACTGTGTTCGGGTGCAATGTTTTCAAACATGCTGTTCTCCATTTATTTGTTGTCTTTTCTGTTATGCCCAACGTCTGGATCAGCCGCGACTGTAAGGAGTCGGTTGCATTAGCGTTGTCAGGTATTATCTTAATCCCTAAACACAATGCTCTTTCTGCCCTCCCATAGAGTAGAAATCCCAATATCCCTCAACTTTTCAAGATCAGAAGTAATAGTCGCAAAATGATTTCCAGCTAGAGGGCCTGCTTTTGAAGCAAAATGAACGCAGCCATAGGCAATCAAAATTTCCGTTTCGCTTTTACCTTTAGGGTATAACAATACCTGACCTGGTGCCGGATACGATGTAGCATCTTCATACTCTACAGAAAA
>CAZSYH010000061.1:0-7287 GCA_964610735.1 uncultured Syntrophaceae bacterium
CCAAGACCGGCTCAACCGACTCGACAACCTCTGAAACGGCCTGAAGAAACTCCGGCTCCCCAGGATTGTTGGCCTCACACATCTTCATAAAATCTGACATATTCTCCGCTCCTTTTTCTTGTTTTATATTTCGGATATACTCCGTACTGCTCAACTGCTATTGCTTTTTTTCAAGCAATTCATAAAAATTAATGAGATTCTCATAATCCATCACAGTGGACATGGCGTGATTTTCTATCTCAATATTCATTTCCTGGACACATGCTACAGGATTTAACCCCCCCATTAGAATTATTCCTATCTTGTTGACATCCACAGGTATCTGGCAGATCGGCTCGCTCGTTTCTCCAATGGAGAGAATACCTTTTATTCCGACCTTCTTGAGATTCGATACGAGTTTTTCAACAATGCTAAGGCTGGTCGCCGGTATTTCTCTGAAGTTCGCAAGGATTTCCCCCTCACCCGCTTCAGCGGCCCGTCGCACCGACGTCATCTTGCCCCGGATAAAAGCCTCCGAGGGGTCAATGGAAGACCCCGAATAATAAATGAGTTCCACGAAGCGCAGGGGCGTTTTTTTTCTTATTTGCAGAATACCGCCAAACTTGGAATCCATGGGGATACCGTGTTTCAATAGGACACCGTTGATTGCGACACTGCAGACAGTGGCAAAGCCTATTTTGCCTTCCGGAATGAAAATTTCACCAAGTTTTTCGCCTTCTTCGGCAGATGATACGAGATCGCCAGAGCAGATACCTGCATCGAAAGCAGGAGCCATTGCATCCAGAGCATCCTTGAAACATTCTTTTGGTATAAAAGATACATTGACGGGAAGAAACCCTTTCCTCTTTTCCGGATCAAATGTTGTTCTGAACGCAAGGTTTTCTATCCTGGAGATGGCAAAGCCAACTTTATCATGAACCCTGGCACTGCTTATCTCTGCAAGGCCCATTTCTGTTATGACTCTCCCGTCCTGTCTGCCTATAAGCCTTGTAAGCCCGCGTTCGTCCATCAACTTCAGATAGTACCTGACGGATCTTTCGCTCAATGAGACACCGTAATCCTGCAAATACCTTGAAAGAAGTCGGGACCCCATCGGCCCCTGTTCGCTGCTCAGAATCTTCAAGATCAGAATGGTTTTCTTTTCTATATTGTCAGTGGTGTGAAATATGGTGTTCATACGGCAATCGGCAACCTCTTGCCGTTCTATCTATCACCCAAAATATTTTTTGTCAACGAAACATTTAAAGGTTGTTGCCATTATCTGAATGAGGGGGGGGAGTGTTTTTGGTCTTAAGTCTCCATTGCAGCAAAGATCCCCGCTGGACAAGGGGAGCGTCTGCCAGAAGACGGAGCAAAACCTTCAATTTTCAGAAATGCTGTCAACTTTATAAAAAAAGGACTTTAAATTTGAAGCTAATCCTGCCATACTACCGCGTCTTCAAGGGGGTAAATTCGATTTGGCTGAAAACAGAAATAGATTCATTGCATTTTCAAAGATGTCCGGTCATGGGAATGACTTCATTATCATAGACAATCGCTCCGAAGATATCATCACAAACTGGAGCGAGCGCGCTTCTGTGTGGTGCAGACGCCGCACATCAATCGGGGCTGATGGTCTCCTCATAATTGAGGCGGGCGGGGCTGGCGATTTCAGGCTAAGGATATTTCAGGCTGACGGAAGCGAGGCGGAGATGTGCGGAAACGGAGCGCGATGCGTAGCCGCCTTTGCCGCGCGCGAGGGGATCGCTCAACCCAAGATGGTTATGGAGACCATGGCGGGAATGGTTGGTGCCTCCGTAAAGGATGAGATGGTCGCCATTCAACTTACAGACCCCTCTTCTCCGGAAGATGAAGACTTCCTGGACATAGATGGCACGCGTATCCCATTCTATTTCATAAACTCAGGGGTTCCGCACACCATAATATTCAGAGATGGGGTTGCTGAAATGCCGGCGGATGAAGTGGCGCGGGTAGGCCGTGCGGTCAGAATTCACCCGGCATTCAAACCCGCGGGAACAAACGTTGATTTTGTCGAAATTATCGAGCCGGGACGAATACGCGTGCGCACCTACGAACGGGGTGTTGAAGAGGAGACACTCGCGTGTGGAACAGGGGTGGTGGCATCATCTATTATAAGCAGCAGGTTTAAAGGCGCGGGAGAACCCCCTATCCAGGTTGAGGTGCCCGGCGGAACCCTCACCGTTGATTTCAAAAGTGAGGGCAATTCCTTTGAGAAAGTGTGGCTTAAGGGAAAAGTCGAATTTGTCTATGAAGGCAGAGTGACAATATAACGAAGATGACATTCTTCGATCAAGAAAGTGGGATATGGAAGAAATCGTTGTAGTTTTTGATTTTGGTTCACAAACAGCGCAGCTAATTGCGAGACGGATACGTGAACTTGGAGTGTACTGCGAGATAGTGAGACATGATATCTCAAAGGATGAATTGTTGAAATTAGAGCCCGCGGCAATTGTACTCTCTGGCGGCCCCTCATCCGTGTTTGAACACGGGCATCCCAGGATGGACCGGCGTATATTGGAAATAGGAGTACCAATACTGGGCATTTGCTATGGAATGCAACTGCTGGCAGAAATAATGGGCGGCACGGTAGAGAAGGGAGAAGGGGGAGAGTACGGACCCGCCCGGATAGAGGTGGAAGATCCCACCGGCATTTTCAAGGATATGCCTTCCAGTATTAATGTCTGGATGAGTCATGGAGATCACGTGACAATGACCCCAGAAGGATTCCGGACGCTGGCAGGAACCCCGACATGCCCCATATCCGCAATGGCCGACAGCGGTGGAAAGATATATGGAATACAGTTTCACCCCGAGGTGGTTCACACGCCGAGAGGTTCGGACATTATCAGAAACTTCCTGTTCAATGTCGCCTCCTGTCGAGGCGGGTGGACGATGAGCAGGTTCGTGGATGAATCGGTAAAGAGAATCAAAGCTCTGGTGGGGAATCATAACGTAATCTGCGGACTTTCCGGCGGAGTAGATTCTTCGGTTACGGCAGCGCTTATAAAACGGGCTATCGGAGACCAGGTGAAGGCTATTTTTGTAGATAACGGTCTTCTGAGAGAAGGAGAAGTAGACGAAATACGCGCCATGTTCACCAATGATTATCCTATCGATTTCAGAATTGTGGACGCAGCGGACCTGTTCCTTGATGAGCTGAAAGGGGTAGTTGACCCCGAGACTAAACGGAAAATTATAGGAAAAATCTTTATCGATGTGTTCCATGACGCCGCATCGGATGTAAAGGGGGCAAAATTTCTGGCACAGGGAACGCTCTACCCGGATATCATAGAAAGCCGGTCGGTGCTCGGAGGGCCTTCTTCCACTATAAAGAGTCACCACAATGTGGGAGGCCTGCCGAAAGATCTTAACTTCGAACTGCTCGAGCCCCTTAAAGAGCTTTTCAAGGACGAAGTACGCCTTCTCGGAAAAGAGCTGGGTCTGCCCTCAAAGCTTCTTGCCCGCCAGCCCTTCCCGGGCCCTGGACTGGCGGTGCGTACAATAGGCGAAATAACCAGAGACAATCTGGCTATACTGCGGGGAGCGGATCTGATCGTGCGGGAGGAGATAGAGTGTTACGATAAGAAGAATGAAATATGGCAGTTCTTTGCCGTTCTGCTGCCGGTCAAGAGCGTCGGAGTCATGGGCGATGAACGCACCTATTCCAACGTGGTTGTACTGAGGGCAGTGACAAGCCTGGACGCGATGACGGCGGACTGGGCCAGGATTCCTTATGATGTACTTGGTCGTATATCCTCAAGGATAATCAACGAAGTAAAGGGGGTTAACCGTGTTGTGTACGATATAAGCTCAAAACCACCGAGCACAATAGAATGGGAATGATTCAACAGCTGCTCAGGGTCGGCACTGCTGATCACGAGGCAGATTTCTTTGAGAAATACATAATTGGGGAGGACTTGACATGAATAAGAAATTTTCTTTTACAGGAGCGAACAAGATCGTATTCGGAAACGGGACATTTGAACAATTGGCCGAACATATAAGGGAGCTTGGCGGAAAGACGCCGCTGATCGTCCTTGACAGGAACCTCTCCCTCTCGAGACTGGAGGAGAAGGTGACCGACTATTTCAAAAAGGCTGGGATGGACATCGTCATCTTTGACAGGGTAGAGGGAGAACCTCCTCTGGAACTGGCCGATGAAGGCGCCAGGGTGGCCGCGGATGGAAAATGCGACATAGTCGTGGGAATCGGCGGAGGAAGCACAATGGATGTGGCGAAGGCCGTGGCAGTTATCGCGGCCAACAAGGGAAAAGCCGAAGACTATCTGGGGCTTAACATGGTTCCGGGGCCGGGTCTCCCCACAATCATGGTTCCTACAACCGCTGGCACGGGGAGTGAGGTAACCTTCACCTCCGTCTTCATACGGAAGGATCTGAACAAGAAGGAGGGGATGAACAGTCCGTATCTGTATCCCGATATCGCCCTCCTCGACCCGGAATTGACCCTGAGCATCCCATCGAATGTTACCGCGACCACCGGTATTGACGCTCTGTGCCATGCCATAGAATCATATACCTCGATCACGGCAAGCCCCATGAGTGAAATGATATCGCTGGAGGCAATCGGCCTGATCTCCTCGAGCCTTCGGACATGTGTACACAACGGGGCAGATCTGGAAGCAAGGGGGCAGATGCTCCTGGGGAGCATGTACGCCGGGCTGGGGCTGGCAAATGCCGGCGTTACCGCCGTGCATTCCCTTTCTTACCCTCTTGGAGGCATGTATGGAATCCCACATGGACTGGCGAACACGCTTCTGCTTCCAGCGGTTATGAACTTCAACCTTCCCGGGGCGCTGGAAAAGTTCGCCGTGATTGCCGAAGTTATGGGCGAGCCCACGGATAATCTCGCTCTGAACGAAGCTGCGGGGCTGGCCGTCGGCGCGGTAGAGGACCTGATCGATGACTGCGGCATATATGACAGCCTAGAGACGCTGGGCATAGCGGAGGAAGATTTTCCAAAGCTGGCAAAGGCCGCGATGACTGTGGCCAGACCGCTCGCGAACAACCCCCGCCGGATGACGGAGGAAGACGCTATAGAGATATACAATGACGCATATTAAAAGACACAACCGGAGGCTATAAAATGGCAGGATCTGAACTAATAGGAAAAGAAGAAGCAAAGGAAGTCATGGACATACTGGAGACGGGGATCTTCATGCGGTATGGATTTGATAAAGAGCGAAAGGGTGTTTTCAAGGTAAGGGAGTTTGAAAAGGCATTCGCCGACTATCTGGGCATTGGTTATACCCTGGGTGTGACATCCGGATCCGCGGCGCTGAAAGTCGCCTTGACAGCCATGGATGTGGGGCCCGGCGATGAGGTTATCGCTCCCGCCTTTGACTTTATCGCCACCTATGAGGCGATACTGGAAGTGGGTGCAATACCGGTAATGGGCGACATAGACGATTCGCTGAACCTTGATCCGGATGATATCGAATCAAAGATAACACCCTCCACGAAATGCGTGATTCCGGTCCACATGTGCGGGGCAGCTGCGCGTATAGATAAAATCATGGAAGTCGCGAAAAAGAACAATCTGCTCGTTCTTGAGGACAACGCCCAGGCCTGCGGCGGCAGTTATAAGGGAAAGAAGCTGGGGACATTCGCGGACATGGCGATCCTGAGCTTCGACTACTACAAGACGATGACCACCGGCGAGGGGGGTATGGTCCTGACGAACAGCAAGGGCCTCTACGAGCGGTCCGACTGGTACCATGATCACGGCCACGACCACAACCCCAATGTGGGGAGAGGCGACGAGGGAAGGTCCTTTCTCGGATTCAACTTCCGCATGAATGAATTCCAAGGCGCGGTCGGTCTGGCCCAGCTCAGAAAACTGGACTACATCATCGTCGAGCAGCGCAAGAACAAGGCAGCTCTGAAGGATGCCCTGGGCGCGGTGAGCGGGATCGGCTTCAGAAAACTGTTCGATCCCGACGGTGATACCGCGACCTTCCTGGGTTTTAATCTTCCGGATGAGAAAACCACGAAACGCTTCCAGAAGCTACTCGCCGGAAAGGGCGTGGGCACGATATACTACCGGGACAACACGTGGCATTACGCCCCGAGGTGGGAACACCTGATCGCGCGGGCAACCGCCAATTCAAAAAAGTTCCCCTTCACGAACCCGATGTACAAGGGAAAGGTCGAGTACCGCGTGGAGGACATCCCCCACGCTGAAGAGATCATGAGCCGGACACTCTTCATGATTATACCGGTCAGGATGGCTGAAGAAAAGATGAATGAGACAGTAGCCGCAATAAGAGAGGCGGCAAAAGAACTTTAGGATTAACAGCTTTGTCGGATTGAAAAAAGTTATGTCGAATGTAATATGCATCATACCCGCGAGATATCAGTCATCGCGATTCGAGGGGAAGCCGCTGGCGGATATATGCGGCAAACCCATGATACAGCACGTATATGAAAAGGCGGCAGAACTTTACATGGTGTCGTATGTCGCGGTGGCCACGGATGATGAACGCATTTTTGAACGGGTGAAAGGGTTTGGGGGAAATGCCGTCATGACCTCCCCCCGCCACCGGTCCGGGACGGACCGGATCGCCGAGGCCGTGGATGACCTCGGTCTGGATGATTCGGATATTATTGTGAACATCCAGGGAGATCAGCCCCTCTTCGTTCCCACGCAGGTGGAAGAGGTAGCCAGACCCCTTCTGGACGACCCGTCATTGAATTTCTGTACACTCATATACGAAATAAAGAGGGAGGAAGAGATACGTCATCCCAACGCGGTAAAGGTCGTCTTCGACAAAGATCACTACGCCCTCTACTTCTCGCGGGCGACAATCCCCTATGATCGCGACAGGAAGGAAACAATTCCCTACTACAAACACCACGGAATATATGCGTACCGGAGATCGTTTCTGCGGATATTTACAAGTCTGGAAGTGGGACACCTGGAAAAGACCGAGGCCCTCGAACAGCTGCGGGCGCTGGAAAACGGATACAGGATAAAGGTCGTCGAGACCCTCCACGACTCCGTCGAGGTGGACACACCCGAGGAACTCGCGCGGGTCTGTGCCATCATCGCCGGCGAAGGCGACTGATCTGTCACCCTTTCCCCCCGCAAGGGGGGGGCCACAACCATACCCCCAAAAGAACTGTCATGGACGGTGCAGAGGATGCGAAGCGCCTCTCATTCGTTACCCTCGGGGGCCGATCCGGTTTCATCGGGGGAAGTTTCAACAGCAGAGCGCTCCTCAGCATGGTTTTCTTCCCCGGGTTCCTC
>CAZSYH010000061.1:7387-10739 GCA_964610735.1 uncultured Syntrophaceae bacterium
GGAAGTTTCAACAGCAGAGCGCTCCTCAGCATGGTTTTCTTCCCCGGGTTCCTCTTCATGCCCGTTTGGCTGAAGGAGCTCTCCTATGAAGACACTCGAATTCTTTACAAAGAATACTATCGGCAGATCGCCGGCCAGATCCTCGAGCCGCTGAACATACGTCTCTTCTTCCCCTTCTTTCGGTACGGCAAGACCGAATATAACGACTTCGGCATCGGCGCTCTCTTCGTGGATCATATCGCGAATGGTCTTTTCAGGGTCTTTCAGAAAGACCTTCGATTCGGCCTTGATGCGAATTTCGGGAATAAGTTTCTCCAGGTAGTGCTCCGATGCATTTTTTGCCATCTCGCTGGAGGCAATGCTTAAGATCTTGATTTTCGTCTCGCTCCACTCGGGGTTGAGGGTAAGCAGATAGGCCAAAAGCAGCATCAGATCGCCGTTGTACTTGAGGCCACCCCACCAGACATGAATTGTCCGCTCCACCCCTTCGCGAGGGAATAGGTAGCGGGGTTTGATTTGCCCTATGATGAATGATTTCTTCATTCTTTCCAGTCGCCGCATGACCTTGAGAAAATCGACGAAGAGCTCCCGATCCTTCGGCCAGCCGACGAGAATGGTGTTGCTCTCGATTCCGGCGATGCCGTTTGCCTGCGACACATTCGTGATGCCCTCGACGATATTGTCCACCAGATTGAAATCGGCAAACACGGAAAGTCCCTCGTCATCGAGAAGCTTCTGGATTTCCTCATGTTTTTCCACCACATCGATGCCCTCCCGGAGCAGATCGCCCACCATAAGATGGCAAACGGTCACCACGCCGCGCTCCTGGCTGAACCAGTTGCCGAAACGGACCAGGTCGAGGGAATAGACGGGATCGGATACAAAGACCAGGACATGGGGCCGCCAGTTGCGGGCGCTCATGGGACGGCGGGCAAGGCGAAGAAGCGCCCATCGTACCAGAGATTCGTATACCCCCCGCCGGGCATCCCCCCACCGGGCCGTGCTGTGCCGCTTCGAAAGAAGAAGCCAGATCGCGATTTCAAAGGCGATGGCAATGGCACCGGCCAGGGGATTGATCAGAAAAATCACGGCCAGACAGGCGAGACCCCCTGCAAGATTGACTGCCCAGGGAATCTTCAACTTCGGTCGCCAGGAGGTGTCGCCACTCAGAGTCTCCAGGGCTGCCACAATATTGATCATTCCGTAGGTGGTAAGAAAAAAGACCGTCACCACCGCCGCCACGGCGTTCAGATTCCCCAGAAAGACCGCTCCCAGGGCGATGGCCAGAGATAGAATCAGGCCGGGAAGGAGTTCCTTCCAGTCGCCCGTCGCCCATCCAAGAAACCTCGGGGCCAGATGATCCTTCGCCAGGGCCTGGAGCGTTCGCGGGGCGCCCAGCATGGAACCGACGGCGGAAGAGAAAATCGCCCCCCAAAGACCCGGAAGAATCAGCCAGGCCCCCAGAGGCGCTATCTTGGTCCATATGAGCACATTATCCCGAAGCGCTCCCCCTGTCGCACCGATAAAGAGCAGGATGGGTACGGTAAGATAGATCGCAAAGCCCACCAAGACGCTGGCCAGCGAACCGATGGGAATAGACCGACCCGGGTTCTTGAGGTCTCCCGAAAGACCCAATCCCGCCATCACCCCCGTGACGGCAGGGAAAAAAATGGCAAATCCCATCCAGAAGTTCATATCCCCGGAATGGTAATCCAGGGGGAAGGGTTTGCTCCAGCCATGGGAAAGGGCGCCGATGGAAAGCGCCGCGAGCGAAAGGGCGATCAGCACCATGACGGGAATCTGCACCTTCAGAGCGAGCCTTGCCCCGGCCATTGAGAGAAGACCCACGGCGACAATGATGATGAACGTGGCCTCCTTGATGGGGATATCGGGCCAGATAAAGCGGAGCGACTCGGCAAGACCGAAGGCATAGAGGGTGACTGAAAACACCTGGGACAAAAAGAGTGGCAGGCCGATGGCGCCCCCAATCTCGAGCCCCAGGCTTCGCGATATGATGTAATAGGCGCCGCCCACGCCCACCCGAATGTTTGTGGCCACCGAGGAAAAGGAGATCGTGGTGACGAGGGTGATGGCGTTCGCCAGAATCACGATGATGATGATGCGGTAGAGTCCCAGATGTCCTACCAGCCAGCCGACCCGCAGATACATGATAACGCCGAGAATCGTCAGAATGGTGGGAGTGAAGACCCCGAGAAAAGTTCCTAACCTTCTAATATTGTGAGAGTTGTTCATGGATGGCATCGTAATCTTCTTCACGCAGTATCCTGACAGGTGTGATTTTTCCGGAACGGCAACGCTGCGCCGAGAGTCTGGCTCACAAAATACTGCCTCTTGAAGGGAGAGTCAATTTATTTTTTTGAGATTTTCCCCTACTGCCACGACTCACATTTTTATTATCCAACTAGCATATTGTACGAGTTCACAAAATGTTCTTTGGCTTGATTCGATGCACCACAGGAGGGGCGCACGATCTATGCCAATTTGAGAAAAACCTTTCCCGCGTCGATGACGGCCAATGCCGCCGAGCTTTCATCCTTCTGGTTCTGGCTGTCTCCACGGCATGCTTGGCCGCATCTTCCCAAATGAGGACAACCAGGAATTTGTCAATCACTTTTTTCATTAAGAATATCGCATATTGACGGGCTTGTAAAACTGTGTAAGATTGCAATCGCAAACGGAGATTCACAAAATCG
This sequence comes from uncultured Syntrophaceae bacterium, assembly GCA_964610735.1. Classification (GTDB taxonomy): domain Bacteria; phylum Desulfobacterota; class Syntrophia; order Syntrophales; family UBA2210; genus UBA2210. The sequence goes on from CAZSYH010000061.1 coordinate 10,102, forward strand.
GAAGGCTTCAAACCGGGGAACAAGCGAAATGGATGATAAAAAATATTATCGAATGAAGGTCCAGGAGGTCCTCGATGACCTTCAAACGACGGACAACGGTCTTGAATCGACCGAAGCCGCGCGCCGAATAGAGCAATATGGCAAGAACGAGCTTACTGCCCAGATTGAGGTCCCTCGCTGGATGCTTTTTATCTCACAGTTCAAGGACCTTCTCGTCATTGTTCTTATAGCCGCGGCGGCCATATCATTTATTATAGGCAGTGTTCGGGATGCCGTCGTCATGCTTATCATCGTGTTAGTGAACGCTTCCATCGGTTTTACGCAGGAATACAAGGTCAGCAAAATACTTGAAAGCCTCAAGACCCTGATACAGTCACCGGCCCGTGCCATGCGGGGGGGTGAGCTCGTCGAGGTCTCACAGGATCAGCTCGTCCCCGGCGATATCGTTCGTCTGGAAGCCGGAGACAAGATACCGGCCGACATCCGTGTCACCGAAGCCTTCGACCTTCGCACGGAAGACTTCGCCCTCACCGGAGAGTCGATGCCCCAGGGTAAAAACAGCACGGTCATCGCGGAGGATTCTGTGATCGGTGACCGGGACAACATGGTATTCATGGGCACAACCGTTACATCGGGCA
>CAZSYH010000062.1:0-10432 GCA_964610735.1 uncultured Syntrophaceae bacterium
TGGTCTCGGAAAGTAATTGTCAATTTAGCAATCGTTCTTCTTTCCGTATCAAACCTGCTTTTTTAAAAACATGCAGCATGGGAATATTATCCGAGAAAACCTCTGCCGTAGAGCCAGGGAACCCTTGCCGCTTCGCCAGATAGGTAAGATAGGACAACAACGCTCGGTGTAGCTCTTTGCATGATTTGATCCTATCTCCAGAAGCCGGTTGAACGTTTTATAACTCCTCTACGACGCTTTTCCCCACCAGATCTGCCAAGATGGCGATTTTTTCGCTGTCCTCGGGCGTGATCAACGCCTCCAACCGGTCTATCTGCTTGGCCACCTGAAAGGTATCGTGGGCGACGAGAAGCAGGGGGATGCCCTGCTCCCCAGCCATTGCAATGATGTTTGAAGGGGGGATGATATTATTGGTCAGGAGGACCCCGGCGCTATCGCTTGCAAGGGCGGCGACGATCATGTCGTTCCGGTCGCCGCTGGTGATGAGGAGTTTGTTTTCCTGGTTGAATACGGGGTTTCTCATGCATGTCTCTGCCGACATGGCCCCCACAAGCACATGCTTCACCAAATTGCCCAGTCCGGCCTCCCCGCTCAGAACCTTCGCAAAGAAGGCATCAGCGAGAAAACGCATGGAATAATAGGAAAGGCTTTCTTCATAAGGGATAACGCCCAGGATAGGGACACCCATGGCGGCAATGTCTTTCATGAAACTGTCATTAAAGTCCTTAATATCCTGAACCTTGTTGATGACAATACCCCGAAGACTGCATGCGGACATATTGAAATACTTGTGGATGAATTGAATGTCGTCCATAATACCGTCGGGCTCGCCGGACACAACGACGACGACTTCTGCACCGGTGTAGCCGGCCAGTGTCAATGAATCGAGGGATACAGAGGCTCCGTAACAGATGTCCTTGCCGCCTTCGATGAAAAGGCCGTCCATACCGGTAGAGGCATTTTTGGCCATCGCGCCGACAACACGTCTGGCACTCTCTTCATCATGGACAAAGCGCAGCTTGGCGTGATTAAACCCCAGCGTGACACTGTCGGGATCGCAATCGAGGCCCCACAATTTGATGATCAGACTGGCGTCGTAATCCCAGTTTTTTTTCCGCTGATAGATCAACCGGTCGCCGAAAGGTTTCAGATAACCGTATTTCTTCTTTCGCGATGCCGCCAGCCCCACAATAAAGCTGGTTTTCCCGGCGTTTTCGCGCATTGAAGCGATAAGATAGGCGTTCATTTATGAGTCCTCCTTCTTATTTTTAATGAGAATTCTGACGTCCACGGCGGTGAGGCCGCGGCCCTCCTCGTGAACGACAACCGGATTGATCTCAATATCAGTGATCCTCCGGCAATGATTGATGACGGTGCCAATCTTGATCACCGTCGAGATCACCTCCTCGATGTCTTTTCTTTTCTCGCCCCGGACGCCAAGCAGAAGGGGAAACGAGCGGATTTCCTTGAGCATGCCCATCACGTCTTGCCTGTTCAGGGGCAGGGCCCGGAAGACAACGTCTTTCATGACCTCCACATAGATGCCGCCCAGACCGCACATGACGATCGGTCCGAAGGACGGATCAAGGCGGGCGCCGATGATGATTTCCATGCCAGTCGACACCATCTGGGTAACTTCGACGCCGTCGATGACGGCCTGGGGATTGTAAGCCTTGACGTTTTGTATAATCGCCTCATAGGCATCGATCACTTCCCCGCGAGTGAGGAGGTCGAGGGCGACGCCGCCGGAATCGCTTTTGTGAAGGATATGCCGGGAGACGATCTTCATCACGACGGGGTAACCGATGTCTTCGGCAAAGTTCACGGCCTGGTTGATGTTACGGGCGATGCGGCTCTTGGGGACTGCGACCCCCGCGGCATTCAGAACAGCGATGCCTTCGTTGGCTAAAAGAAATGTCCGGTTGTCCTTGAAAGCCCCGTCGATGATGCTGTTGATCGCTGCCGCGTCGATGGGCGCTTCTTCCGTCTCTACGGTCATATCACGCAAGTAGTTCACGTACCGATAGGAGACCCCCATGCAGGAGATGGCCTCATAGACATCGGAAAATAGGGGAATGTTGCGCCGTTTGAGGGTCTGTAGCGTCTCCTCGACATGAACACCACCGATGGCCGCATAGGTGATGGGCTTGCTCTTCGCCTTGTGTTGTTCATATGTTTCTTCAATCATGGTGACCAGGTTTTCCGAATCAAAGGTGGCCGTTTCACAGTACAGAGCTATGGTGGCATCCATGAACTTGCTTTCAGCCGGCGCTGCCAAAGCCGTTTTATAATCGGCGGAAATGGCCGCGCCAGTCAGGTCGATGGGATTCTTGGTGGAGCCGAAGGCCGGCGTGACGGGGGAAAAGACCTTTTTCAAGATTTCCTGATCGTCATACAGGTCGATGCCGAATTTTTCGCAGGCATCCGAGGCCATAACGCCGATGCCTCCGCCGTTGGTGATGATGACGCTCCGGTTTCCCTTCGGCAGCGGGCTTTCAGCGAGAAATTTGCACCAGTTGAAGGCCTCGTCGAGGCTTTCGGCGCGCATAACCCCGCACTGTTTCATGACGGCGTCGAAGATATCGTCGGAGCCTGCCAGTGATCCCGTATGCGAAGCTGCGGCCAGAGCACCCCTTCGAGAGCACCCCGATTTGATGGCCACAACCGGTTTTCTCGCCGTGGCCTGTCGCAGGACTCGGATAAGGCGTTCGCCCTTTTTCACGCCTTCAATATAAAGGAGGATGACCTTGGTCGGTTTATGACCGATGAGGTATTCCAAGAGGTCGGCCTCGTCGATATCGCACTTGTTTCCCAAGGATACAATAGTCGAAAGGCCTAGGTTCTCCACAGCGGCCCTGCCGATCATGGCGATGCCTAAGGCGCCGCTTTGGGTGAGGATCGCCACCGGACCCTCGTTAACGCCCGTCGCTGAGAATGTGGCGTTGAGGGAGACCGCGGACGAATAGATGCCGAAGATGTTGGGACCCAGGATCCGCATCCCAGCCGCGCGGGCGATGCGGACCATTTCTCTTTCCGCTTCGGCATTGCCCGATTCGGAAAAACCGGACGTGATGATCTGGACGTGTTTGACCCCCTTATCGGCGCAGTTCTGAACGGCGGCAACCACGTTCCGGGCCGGGATGACCACCGTCGCCAGATCGACGGTGCCCTGAATTTCCTCCATGCTTCTGTGTGACTTCAATCCCAGGACATCTTCACCCTTGGGGTTGACCGGATAGACGGCGCCCCGATAGCCGCCTTCGATGATGTTGCGCACGATGCTGTAACCGATTTTTTTCGGATCCCCGGAAGCGCCGATAATAGCAACGGATTGCGGTTCAAAGAGTTTGCGGATGGCGGCTCTTTTCTTCATGACGATCCATGCCTCGAAAAAGGGTTTAAATAAAGCGCATCTTCAGTTCATAGGCCCCGTATTCCATTTTTTTTTCCATATCGAAGCCCATCTTTTCAAAAACATGAAGCATCGGCTTATTTTCCACGAGGACATCGGCGGCGAATCCCTGAAGGCCTTCTTTTTGAGCCAAGATCGTCAAATAGGAAAGCAACTCCGTGCCGATGCCCTTGTCCTGGTAACTGTCCCGCACGGAAAAGGCGACTTCCGCTGTATGGGTCGTAGCGTCCTTGATGGCTTGTCCCATTCCGACGGCCACTTCCTTGCCGTTTTCCTCGACCGTTGCCAGAATGACCATTTCCTGGGAGTAGTCGATGACGACGAATTCCTGGCGCATTGTGTGGGGGATGTCTCTACGCGCCGACATGAATCGCCGCTGGAGGCTTTTATCGGACATGTCGTAAAACAGGTCTTTGATCAGGGGTTCATCATCGATCTTCACGGACCGGAAATGAACAACCAGACCTTTTTTCGTTGTCCGGACCGCTTCCAAGTATTCCGGGTATTCCCCCTTCTTGCCGGGGATGAAGGCCTGGTCTTTGTAGATGAGATTGAGCTTTTTTGCCTCTTCGATCAACTGGGCTCGGAACTTGGGATGGGCGATGGCGATAAGGCTCATGGCGCGTTCCCGGATGTTTTTGCCGTGAACGTATGCGATGCCGTATTCGGTGACGACGTACTGGATGTCCCCCCGGTTCAGTGTGACGCCCGCGCCGCTGTCAAGAAAAGGCACAATCCGCGATATCTCGCCGTTTAGAGCTGTGGACTGGATGACCAGAATGGTTTTCCCGCCGGGGGCCAAAACGGCGCCGCGCATGAAATCGGCGCTACCGCCGATGCCGCTGTAAAATTGTTTTCCGATGGATTCCGCCGTGGCCTGCCCCGTCAGATCTATCTGGAGGGCCGCGTTGATGGCCGTCATGTTTTCGATCGTGCAGATGATCCGGGGGTCGTTGGTGTAATCAATGCCCCGAAATTCAAAGTTGGGATTGTCGTCGATATACTGGTAAGTCTTCGCCGTACCCATGCAAAAGGACGCGATGGACTTTCCTTTGTCGATGTTTTTCCTTGAATTGTTGATAACACCCCGTCGGATCAGCTCAACCATGGAATCGGTCAGGAGTTCCGAATGGATGCCCAGGTCGTTTTTTTCGCCGATGTTGCTCAAAATGGCGTTGGGTGCGCTGCCGTATCCCAACTGAATTGTGTCGCCGTTGTTGATGATCTTGGAAACGTATTTGCCGATTTGCAGGGCGATTTCTCCGGGTATTCCCGGGGAATATTCGAGGAGAGGCTCGTCATGATGGATCATGAAGTCAATTGCGTCCATGTTGATGAAGGTGTCACCGTGGACCCGGGGCATGTTTTCATTAATCTGGGCGATGATGATGTTCGCGTTGTCGATGGCAGCCCGGCAAATATCGACACTGACGCCCAGGCTCACAAAGCCGTTCTTGTCGGGGAGCGATGTCTGGATCAGGGCGACATCGATAGGGATTCTTTTATGGTTGATGAGCCTTGGTATTTGCGAAAGAAAAATGGGTGTGTAATCGGCGATGCCCCGATTGATGGAATCCCTGGTGTTGTCACCGACAAAAAAGGAGTTGTAGCGAAAGTTATAGTTGTATTTTTCGTCGGCATAGGGGGCAACGCCCAAGGTCCAGATATGCATGACTTCCGCCTCGGCAAAGGCCTTGGGGTTATTTTCCACATATTTCATCAGGGCCTGCAGGGCGTACTGGGGTTCGCCGCAGGCCGTACTGATGAAAATCCGGTCGCCTCGCCGGATGTGGGAAAAGATTTCATCTTCGGGTGCAAATTTTTTCTGATATTTTTGTTTAACGTTTTTCAGGTGCTTTGGGTCCATGGATGACATGGTTGCCTCCTCTTTAGACTGAGGACAGATTTGAAATCTGTTCCGAAAAGATAGGATAGAACCCACCCTCTTAATAATACTACACTATAATGCCATGGATGGGAAAGATTTTTTTGATGAATGCCACGATTTGATCTGCTTCTTTGCGGCATTTTTGTTTTTCCGGTCCCTTGAGAGTAAAAGGAGCATCTTCCAGACTGCCGATGCGCGTTTCCGGGCCGTACATCATCCCCCCTACCAGACCGGCAAAGGAATCCGTCATTTTTATTCCGCAAAGGGTCGCCCATATCAGGGCCCAGAGGGCCGCCGTTTTGTAGATCTCGTATCCGCCGCCGCCGGTCGCCATGATACGGGGACAGAGGCTTTTCAATGTTTTCATGACCGTCTCATAACTGTGGCTGGTGAGGTTCAAATGCGCCAGGGGGTCGTCTTTATGGGCGTCGCCGCCGCATTCAATAAACAGGATATCCGGGTTGAAGGCCGCGATAAGGGGCGGCACGATGTCATCAAAGACGGAGAGATATATGTCGTCGTCGGTTCCGGCATGAAAGGGAATATTCACATTGAATCCTTTGCCGGCGCCGCTTCCCGTTTCATCTACATCCCCCCCCCACGGATAGAGGGATTGACCGCTTTCGTGCAGGGAAATTGTCAGTACGCGGTCGTCTTCATAGAAGGCCTCTTGGACGCCGTTGCCGTGATGGGCATCGATGTCGCAATAGGCGACGCGTTTCCCTTCATTCAACAGGGCTCTGATGGCGATGGCAATGTCGTTGACATAGCAGAAGCCTTCGGCAGAACCGCTTCTGGCATGATGGAATCCCCCATGGGGATTGAAGACAACTTCCGCTTCTCCCTTTGCCAGGAGCATGGCGCCTTCGTAAGTCGCGCCGGCTGCTTCGAGGGCGAAATCGAGCATGCCGATTATGCTGGGATTATCGCTGGTGCCGATGCCGGCGTCCAGCATGTTGATAGTGAACTTTCCGAGATTGTTGAGCTTCAACAGTTCGACATATTGGGCGGTGTGAAATAAAAGAAGCAGTTTTTCATCCAGCTTCTTGGGGACCATGATCCTCTGGTTCGGCTCGAAGATGAGGGAGTAACGGTTCAAAAGTTCATAAAACAACTTTGCCCGCACCGGCTTAAACGGATGATCGTGGCCGTAATTAAAAGATGCCAGCTTGTCCGAATAAAAGAGGATATGTTGAATCTTTGTCTCCATGATATCAGATCATGCTCCCGATTTAAGATTTTAACGTATAGATGGCAAGAAAGAGCGGTTTTTTTCGATTAAGTCTATTTTATTAATTTTTTAAGGATAAAAAGGATCGGGAAATATTTTTCCACCCTGTCAAGCCAACAGACGAGAGGAGCATTCAGGATCTCTTTTATTCTCTCCCTGAACAAGATGTGTTACCAGATACTTTACCCAACTCAAGGCCCTGTCACATAAGGCGGCCCAGCCATTAGTGGCTATTGATTATATGGATAGAATGGCCATTGTTGGTGTGACAGGAAGAGAAGAACCGGAGAGTAAAGAGCGCATCATTGCCGTAGTTAGCTATAGCAGAAATCTTGCGGAAGTTGCGTTTACAACACATAATAAATGGCAAAATAGGGGTATCGGTACATTTCTGTTCAAGTATCTAATCCAGATTGCCAGAGAACATAATATCGCAGGTTTTGCCGCTGACGTACTTAGCGAAAATACCCACATGCTGCGGGTCTTTCAGAATGCCGGCCATGTGCTGGAGACCAGACTGGAATATGGCGCATACGAATTAAAATTGCTGTTTGAAAAATTGCCTCCTCACACAACGTAAAACACATCAAAAGTAACTGCCTTAAAATCTTTATCAAATTTCCAGATATGGAATAAGTTGAAGATCTCTCATCAGATGCTTTAATCTTTTTGGAGTAATGATCAACGTAACAACCCTGCGTCTTTTGCTTCTTTGGTGAGCTGATCACGAAAATCCGGGTGCGCGATGGAAACCATGGCTTTTACCCGCTGCTCGTTGCTTTTATTGTGCAGGTCGGCAATGCCGTACTCGGTTACTATGTATTGAACGTCAGTCCTCGGTGTGGTTACCACGGTACCAGGAGGTAAAACGGAAGCTATTCTGGATATTGGCCCATTCTTGGTATTCGCTGCCGATTTAAGCGCAATAAAAGACAGTCCCCCCTTGGATAGTTGAGCACCTCTGACAAAATCAATCTGACCCCCTGTGCCGCTGTAGACAGAAAAACCCAAGGTCTCAGAACACACCTGTCCTGTTAGGTCAACGGTAAGGGCATTGTTTATCGAGACAAAATTATCGATCTTGGCAATATTAGTGACATCATTTATGTAGGATATGGGGAACGTATCTACGAAAGGATTTCTATCCATGAATTCGTACAGTTCCTTGGTTCCGATACCGAAACCACATACTATCTTGTCGCGATGGAAGGTCTTTTTCTCACAGTTGATGACCCCTTTTTTGGCTAATGTCACCATGGAGTCAGTGAGCATCTCCGTGTGAACCCCAAGGTCTTTCTTGTTCTCAAGTTTGAAACCTACAGCGTTTGCGAGTTTGCCAAGCCCGATCTGTATGCATGCCCCGTCAGGGATTCGCTCAACAATATACTCAGCAATCTTATGTTCCTCTTCTCCTGCTATGATGGGGGGAATCTCTGCAAGATCATGATCTGCCTCGCATATATAATCAACCTTGCTTACATGGATATGTGCATCCATACCATTGACAAAGGGTGTTTTCTTATTGACCTGGACGATGATTTTATCGGCCAGCCTTGAAACAAGGCCGTTGTTGAAGGTTCCCAATGGGCCAAAGCTCATATATCCCCTTGCATCGGGCTCTGACACCTCAAATATTGCCACATTAAAGGACAACGTATCGGTAGTGAGTTCTTCTGTCTTAGAAAATTGGTACGATGTCACTTCTATATTGCCTTGTGGGAGAAACATTCTCTCCAAAGGACCGGCAAATATGGTGTGATGTTTGATGTGCCCCCTATACTCGGCTTGGAGATAGTCCAAGGGGTTCATCAGGAGGCCTGAAAGAATGGTTACGTCTTTTAGTTCTTTGTAACGTTTTGAAATAGCCGCAATGATGTCAATTGGTGTACTTGGACCTGCAGACATCATTATACCGTCACCGGACTTGATTTGTGCCGCGGCATCTTCGACTGAAATCAATTTTCTCTTGTACTCTTCTTGCCAATCCATAATAAATCCTCCTTCTTGGGTCTCCCCATGTTGACCGGATAATGATTATTTGTTAGCAAACATATCGTTCAGTCAAGAGGTATAGCGGGGCTGTTTTTGCTTGTCAAGGGATATTTCACATCGAAAAACAGGGGCTGGCGATGCGATTGGGAGAGGAAGGTGGAGCAGCGGCCGGCCTTTTTAGAAAATCAGATCACCTTTTGGTCGAGTCACCCGGCAAGAGGGCATTTTTGAGCACAATCCAGACAGGCCTCTCCACTACGCCTCAAATGATCCTTCGAATTTTCAAAGCGTCATGACTTGATATAGTTGTCCCAGTCCCAAGAATATTAGGGGTCGGCGTAAATGTGATCATTACCGTTCGAAGTCTTGCATGCCTTCAGTAAAATCGGGACTGACGCTTTCAGGAAGAAAATCCTTTTTGGGTAAGTACACTTAAAATGGCGGAACCTTAATTCTGAAACTGAAAAGGGGTCATTCCCCGCTCCTAAGCTAATATGCTTTCCATCCTTTCAGGACATCGGCGAATAGATTTCCCGATGTTTTTCCACCCGTCTCACGTCTCGCAGGTTTTTTGCCGGTCTTCTTTTTCCCCGGGAGTAGTGTCTTTGTTCCGTCTGCCGCGCGGGTTCATCGGATCTGACCGCATGGAGAGCGCGATGCGGTTTCGTTTTATATCAATATCCATCACCGTCACCTCGACCCTCTGATTTGCCTTTACGACATCATGGGGATTGCGGACAAACTTGTCGGTCAGCGCGCTGACATGCACGAGCCCGTCCTGGTGAACCCCGATATCCACAAAGGCGCCGAACTCGGTCACGTTCGTTACAATGCCGGGCAGTTTCATTCCCACCTCAAGATCCGCCATTTTGCTGACGCCTTCGGTGAAGGTGAAAAGTTCAAACTGTTCGCGCGGGTCACGGCCGGGCTTTGCGAGTTCACCCATTATATCCGTGAGAGTCGGCATGCCGGTGGTGTCGCTGACATAGTTTTCCAGTATAATCTTTTTACGAAGCTCGGCGCTGGTCATCAGGTCTGAAACTCTGCAGCCAAGATCGCTTGCCATCGATTCGACAACGGGGTAGCTTTCGGGATGGACTGCCGAGGCATCGAGGAGGTTCTCCGCGCCCCTTATTCTCAAAAACCCGACCGCCTGTTCAAAGGTTTTTGCACCCATTCCCGGAACCTTCATCAGTTCGGCGCGCGAGGAGAATGCCCCCTTTTCATTGCGGCAGGAGATTATATTTCCGGCCAGTTTCTCTGAGAGGCCCGACACATAGCTCAGGAGTTGTTTGCTTGCTGTATTCACCTCTACGCCAACCGCGTTCACGCAACTTGTCACAACATCATCCAGAGATTTTTTCAGGGCTTTCTGATCCACGTCATGCTGATACTGCCCGACACCTATGGCCTTTGGGTCTATCTTTACCAGCTCCGACAGGGGATCCATAAGGCGTCTCCCGATTGACACCGCGCCACGAACGGTCAAGTCATAATCGGGAAATTCCTCGCGGGCAACCTTGGAGGCGGAATATACCGACGCGCCGCTTTCACTGACCATAATCACGGCGACCGTTCTGCCGAAGCCTATGCCCCTGCAGAATTCTTCCGTCTCGCGTCCGCCTGTGCCGTTGCCGATGGCGATGGCATCGATGCTGAAACTCTCCACCAGTTTTTTTAGTGTTTCTTCCGATTCTTTTGTGCGGTTGCGCGGCTGGAGCGGGAAGATCGTATCGTTGTGCAGAAGCTTTCCCTGTGGGTCGAGGCAGACAACCTTGCACCCGGTGCGCAGGCCGGGATCGATGGCAAGGACCCTCTTCTGTCCAAGGGGAGAGGCAAGGAGCAGATTTCTGATGTTCTGCGCGAACACCCTGATCGCCTTTCCGTCCGCCCTGTTTTTGCTTTCAAG
>CAZSYH010000063.1:0-10324 GCA_964610735.1 uncultured Syntrophaceae bacterium
TCTGGAGGCTCTACGGGGAAGCGCGAATGTACATGAAAAAACAATAAAAAGAATTCCCCTCCTTTATATAATCTGTAAGAAAAATCCCCCGCCTTGCGTAAGGACGGGGGATTTTTTTGTCCGGGCGGAAAGAGTAAAGTTTCCCTTATCCGGCCCCGCCCTCTTCAACCCATCCAAATGTCTTTTGCACCGCCTTATACCAGCCAAGATATTTTTCTTCCCTGTCTTTTTGTGCCATGACAGGAAGCCATCTCTTCTCTTCGGACCAGTTCTGCTTCAGTTCGCCGAGATTGGACCAGAAACCCACCGCAAGCCCGGCAGCATAGGCGGCTCCCAGGGCCGTCGTCTCTGAAACCACAGGCCTGATAACAGGGACATCCAGCATATCCGCCACAAACTGCATAAGTATTTCATTGTGCACCATACCGCCGTCTACTTTGAGCTCGGACAGTTCTACGCCGGAATCCCTGTTCATGGCTTCAACTATATCCTTCGTCTGATAGGCGTTGGCCTCCAGCACTGCCCGGGCAATGTGACCTTTGTTCGCGTACTGTGTCAGACCCGCGATCACGCCTCTCGCGTCACTGCGCCAGTATGGGGCAAAGAGCCCGGAAAACGCGGGAACGAAATAGACCCCGCCGTTGTCTTCAACCGTGCCGGCCAGTGCTTCGATCTCTGATGAACTGGATATCAGGCCAAGATTGTCCCTCAACCACTGCACAAGGGCCCCGGCAATCGCGATGGAGCCTTCAAGACAATAGACCGGTTTGTCATCGTTTATCTGATAGGCCAGCGTGGTAATCAGGCCCTGGCTGGAGGGAACGGGCGTCGTACCTGTATTGAGCAAAAGGAAGCAGCCGGTCCCGTACGTATTCTTGGCTTCCCCCTTTTCAAAACAGGCCTGTCCCACAAGGGCGGCCTGCTGGTCTCCCAGGGCGCCGCATACCGGAACACGCGCCCCTAAAGGTCCGTCCACGGATGTAACGCCACGGGAATTCCCATCGATGGACGGAACAATCGCCGGCAACATATGCCGAGGTATATCCAGGATATTCAGGATGTCATCATCCCACTCGAGAGTATTCAGATCCATGAGCATGGTGCGACTGGCATTGGTCACATCGGTCACATGGACGCCGCCGTCAGGCCCGCCGGTAAGCCACCAGATTATCCAGCTCTCCATGGTGCCGAAGAGGACTTTGCCCCTGCGGGCGTCTCCCCGCACCCCGGGAATATTGTCCAGTATCCACTTGATCTTCGGCCCTGAAAAATAGGTGGATATGGGCAGGCCGGTTTTCTCGCGGAATCTATCCTGGCCTCCATCCCTGGTCAGTTCACGACAAATTTCCACTGTGCGCGTACACTGCCAGACAATAGCATTGGTGCAAGGCCTGCCTGTATCTTTTTCCCAGACCACCGTGGTCTCGCGCTGGTTTGTAATGCCGACCGCAGCGAGGTCCGCCCCGGAAATTCCGGACTTACTCAGCGCGCCACGGATGACGTCCCCAGTATTTCTCCATATCTCAAGAGGATCATGCTCCACCCACCCTGGTTTGGGAAAGATCTGTCTGTGTCCCTTCTGATCGAGACCGACGATCTTTCCGCCGCGGTCAAAAATGATAAACCGGGTGCTGGTTGTTCCCTGATCCACAGCACCGATATATTCCGCCATTTTCAGACTCCTCTTGTATTAAATATGTTTCAAGAGCCAGGCGTCCAGATCATCCAATACCTGTTTTCTCTGTTCCTCTCTTTCGTTGTATATCTCGTGGTAGAGACCGTCGTAGACATAAAGTGTCTTGTCGTCGGAGCCCAGGGCGTCAAAGAAGCTTGTCGACGCGTCCACATTCGTAAGGTGATCATCTCCCGCCAGCTGCATCAGCAGAGGAACTTTTATCTCAGTGGCCGAATGGTTCGCGGCTTCCATGGCCGATAAAAACTCGGTAAACCAGCGGGCGGTAACCCGGTCATGGACCAGAGGATCATCCCTGTAAGCGCAAACCACCCCTTCATCATGGCAGATCTTCGGTACATCCAGTTCGTTGGCAAGGCTGAAAGTCGGCCAGATGGCAGACATAATCCTGCCGACAAATGCCTTGACGGCAGGGAGATCCCCCGGCAACCCGAGCGCGGGCGAAGAGACAATTACACCATCTACCATTTTTGAAAAGTCGGCGGCAAACCGCAGGGCGATAAGCCCTCCCAGACTGTGCCCCAGGAGAAAGACCTTTACACCTTCGGCTATTCCATAACTGGCCATTTCAACCAGCTTGGAGAGCTCCGCCACGTACTGGAAAAAAGCGAACACATGCCCCCTGGTACCATCACTTTGTCCATGTCCCCTGTGGTCCAGCGCCCATACGCTTATACCTTCGGGAAGAAGCCGCTCAACAACATTGCCATAACGCCCGGAATGCTCACCCAGCCCGTGTGCAATCACCATCCGCGCCTTCTCAGGGTTGGCCTGATACCTCCTGTAGAAAATCTTTAAACCGCCCTCACCTATGAAAAAACTTTCATAATCAGCAGAAAATCCGGTCATGTTTACAATACCTCCTATGTCTGGATAGATGTCCCCCATTTGATGAAACCAAACTGGGTCGTGTACCGTGTACCACTTGAATTGAACAACGAGCGCATCCCCCCCCCCGCAACTTGTCGGAGTAAAAGCGGAGGCCCCTCTTGTACGGAGCTACGGGGAGTTTCAATTACATGCTCAGTCCCTGAGCAGGATCTCTTCCATCCTGCCCAGCGCCTCTCCCAGTTTCTCAGGTTTGGATCCACCGGCCTGGGCCATATCGGGACGGCCTCCTCCTCTTCCCCCGACAACCGGCGCTATCTCTCCAACTATCTTCCCAGCATTATACCGGTCTGTAAGATCCTTCGTTACCATACACAGAAGCATGGCCTTATCCCCGACTTTGCTTCCCAACAGCACAACGCCGGAGGAAATCCTGTCCCTCACCTTATCCCCGAAATCACGAAGTGTCCGCACATCCGGCGCATCAACCATGGATACGAGCAGTTTAACACCTTTTATTTCTTTTATTTTATCAAGGAGGTCAGAGGAGTCCTTCGTCGCCAGTTTCCCCTTCAGGGCTTCGACTTCTCTTTCAAATTCCTTCTGACGCTTCAATAACTTGCCCACCCTTTCCGAAAGATCCAGAGGGTTGGTTCTCACAAGAAGGGCCGAATCCTTCAACACCGTTTCCATTTTTTCCACATATCGAACGGCTTCCCTGCCGGTCACCGCTTCTATCCTCCTCACACCCGCAGCAACCGCCGATTCATGGACAATCTTCAGAAACCCTATGTCGCCCGTGCGCAGGACATGCGTGCCTCCACACAGTTCCATACTGATATCTCCCATTTTGACTACCCTTACCACATCTCCATATTTCTCATCAAACACCGCGGTGGCGCCTGTGTTCATGGCATCCTCACGGGACAGCACCTTCGTGTAAACCGGCACGTTTTTCCTTATGTGCTCGTTGGCCAGCCTTTCCACCCTTTCCATTTCTTCATCTTCTATCCCCGCGAAATGGGTGAAATCGAACCGGAGTCTATCGGAATTCACAAGAGAGCCGGACTGTTTTACATGATCACCCAGCACGCTTTTAAGGGCCGCCTGCAACACATGTGTGCCGGAATGGTTCGCTTCTACGGCCCTTCTCGTTTCGACATCGACCTTCATAACAACAGCATCACCAACATTTATCTGTCCCTCTTTGAGTTTACCTATGTGTGTGAAGAGATCGTCAAGGGGCTTTTGCGTGTCCCATACATCGAAGAGCGCGTCTCTACCCGCTATGGCACCAACGTCCCCCACCTGCCCCCCCACTTCTCCGTAGAATGGGGTTTTATCCACAAATATCTCGCCCTTTTCGCCTTCCGAGAGGGAATCGACTCTTCTATCGTTCTTCAGGATTGCGACGATGCGGGAGGTTGTTTCGGCATTACCTTCGTACCCCGCGAACAGCGTGGAAATTCCATCTATGGAAAGAGCCCTGTAGATATCCGCCACCTCTTCTTCTCCGCTCCCCTTCCATGATTCTCTCGCCTTCTTTCTCTGGGCCTCCATGGATTTTTCAAAACCCTCCATATCCAGGGACATGCCGCGTGACATCGCGGCCTCTCCGGTCAGATCGGTCGGAAAGCCAAAGGTATCGTAGAGTTTGAACACTATCCCGCCTGGGATTACCTTCTCTCCCTTCTTTTCCAGAGACTCCATTTCGTCATTCAGTATCCGCAGACCGGCATCGAGGGTTTCCATGAAACGCTGTTCCTCATTAATGATCACTTTCCTTACATAGGATTCCTTGTCCCTGAGTTCCGGGTAGCAGTCTTTCATTCCCTTTATAACCACGGGAACCATGTCATGCAGAAAAGGTCTGTCAAGACCGAGGAGCTTCCCATGCCGGGCGGCCCTCCTCAGTATCCTCCGAAGAACGTACCCTCTCCCCTCGTTGCTCGGAAGAACTCCGTCACTGATAAGGAATGTTATGGCCCTGCAGTGGTCGGCTATGACCCTGATGGATATGTCGTATTCTTCGTTATCCTTATATTTCCTGCCAGACACACCTTCGATGTGCAGAATGATGTCCCGGAAGAGGTCGCAATCGTAGTTGCTTTCCACACCCTGCATGACCGCTGCCAGTCGTTCAAGCCCCATTCCTGTATCTATGTTGGGGCTAGGCAGGGGTGTCAACACCCCCGATTCGTCTCTGTCATACTGCGTAAATACAAGGTTCCATATCTCCACATATCGACCGCATTCACATTCCAGACTGCACTCGGGTCTTCCGCATCCCACACCTTTACCCAGATCATAATATATCTCCGAGCAGGGGCCGCATGGACCGGTATCACCCATCATCCAGAAGTTGTCCTTTTCCCCCATACGCACGATGCGTTCGGCTGGCACCCCGACCCTTTTATTCCATATCTCAAAGGCCTCATCATCATCCCTGAAAACACTCACCCACAGCCTGTCTTCGGGAAGGCCCATGACATTCACAAGAAAATCCCAGCCCCATGCTATAGCCTCATCCTTGAAGTAGTCGCCGAAAGAGAAATTGCCCAGCATCTCGAAAAAGGTATGGTGCCGTGCGGTAAACCCGACGTTTTCCAGGTCATTGTGTTTTCCCCCTGCCCTGACACACTTTTGCGATGTGGTGGCTCTCTTGTAATCACGCGTCTCCTGACCCAGAAAAAGGCTCTTGAATTGAACCATCCCAGCGTTTGTAAAGAGTAATGTCGGGTCTTCCCTGGGGATAAGCGATGAACTGGCCACAACCGCATGGCCCCGCTCTTTAAAATATTCAAGAAATTTCTCTCTGATCTCACTGCCTGTCATTAACATACATCTCCTCGTTTAAGGTTTAAGTCGTAAAAAGTCTTTTCATAACAAATCCAAGCATTTTGGGAAAAGAAGACTGCCTTTTTACGACTGTATCAGGGGTTAAGGCTCGCGCGATCTTCTCCCATCTCTTTGAGCACATCCAGTATAAGCCCCACGGAAAATCCCCTGCCCGCGAGGCTCTGAGCAAGCCTTCTCTTTCCCTTATATGAAAAAACCTCGCATTCAGATTCCCTGCGAAGTCTTTTCTCAACAAGTTCCTCGATGGAGCGCCTTTCGTCTTTCTCTTCTCTTGCCTCGACGATAGCTTCTTTTATAAGCTCGCGGGAGATTCCCTTCTCGATAAGGCTTATCTCTATCTTTCTGTCACCCCACAGCCTGCTTACGGCGAGGCTTTTTGCCCACTGCCTTGCAAAATTTTTATCATCCAGATACCCAAGATCGGTAAATCTGTCAACAACCTTCTTGATTACAGCATCTCCGAAACCCTTTTGGGCAAGTTTGGTCTGCACTTCTTTTATGCTTCTACCCCTGTATAAAAGATATCGCAGCGCCGTTTGCCTTGCCTTTTCATACAAAGGATCATCGTCCACTATTCTTTTTCCTCTACATTGTCCTTCTTAAGGCCAAATTTATGGCAGACTTCGTCCATTATTCTGGCTGTTATATCGGGATTATCCTTCAAAAACTGCTTGGCATTTTCCCTGCCCTGTCCTATCCTTTCCCCTCCGTACGAATACCAGGCGCCTGCTTTTTCAACAATTTCGTTGTCGGATGCCAGATCAAGAAGGTCGCCCTCCTTCGAGATGCCCTCTCCGAAGATGATATCAAATTCTGTCTGCCTGAATGGAGGAGCAACCTTGTTTTTCACCACCTTGACCCTTACTCTATTCCCTATTACGTCCTGCCCCTGTTTTATCGCGGAGATCTTGCGTATATCCAGGCGCATGGTTGAATAGAATTTGAGGGCGTTTCCTCCGCTCGTTGTCTCAGGATTACCAAAGAATACACCTATCTTCATACGCAACTGGTTGATAAAGATAACCGTCGTCATGGTCTTACCTATGGAGCCGGTAAGCTTCCTGAGCGCCTGCGACATCAGCCTCGCCTGAAGTCCCATCTGCGCGTCTCCCATGTCTCCTTCGAGCTCTGAACGCGGCACCAAGGCCGCAACGGAATCTACAACGAGGACATCAAGCGCGCCACTTCTCACCAGCACCTCGGCAATCTCAAGCGCCTGCTCCCCCGTATCAGGCTGGGATATGAGAAGGTCATCCGTATTCACGCCGATATTTCTGGCATAAGTCACGTCCAGGGCGTGTTCCGCGTCCACAAACGCCGCGAGGCCGCCTGCCTTCTGCGCCTCCGCGACAATTTGAAGCGCAAGGGTAGTCTTCCCTCCTGATTCGGGACCGAATATCTCAATGACCCTTCCCCTGGGAACACCGCCGACACCAAGAGCCAAATCAAGACTTATGGAACCCGTAGATATGGCGGGTACATTCGATATAAATTCATCTCCGCCCAGCCTCATGATAGAACCCTTTCCAAATTGTTTCTCGATCTGCGTTATAGCCAGTTCCACAGACCTTTCCTTATCTGTATCAGATATCATATCGACCTCCCTTTACCGGTATAAATTTATACCCTCTGAAAAAATTGATTCAAAATTTAAAATTAACACCCGCCAAATGGAAAGGTGGCAAGCTTCGTGTATACCGCACCACCGGGCTTCAGTTCACTCTCGAAGAGTATAAGCTCCCGCGCATCAAACCGGTGCGTGCCAGGCTCCCCTGTTTCTGTAATCACGTCTTCTGCTCCGGAGATTATCCCGCCGCGCGACCGGGCCCTTCCCAGCGTAAGGTGCGGTTTAAATGCCCTTTTTTCTCCCGGAAAGCCGCATTTCTCCAGATTTCTTTCAATCTTTGTCTGAAGGGCCTCCAGCCTCTGTGTATCGCCACCTATGCCGAGCCATAACACCTTCGGTTTCTTCAGGCTGGGAAATCCTCCCGGCAAACCTACATTCAGTCCCATGGGGGCAATGTCTCTGACATTTCTTCCGACAATCTCCAAAATACGGGCCACATCATCCTGAAATACATAGCCGAAAAATTTCAACGTAAGGTGCATCCCCTCCGGTCTGGTCCACCTTATCCCTGTCAGCGCGGGCATCAGCCTTTCTTTGATGCCTTCTATCATATCTTTTATATCTGGTGGAAGCTCTATCGCCAGAAATGTCCTTATGGGTTTTTTGTCCTTCATTACAATTCTTTTCAATGTTAGAGCTGATGGATAGTTTTACATGCTACGGTATTGTTCTGTCAATCTATCTCCTCCCCGGCCAGAAATCTCCTCAACATATTCAGGGCTATCTGCGACGACATCTCTTTTATTCTCCTGCGATCCCATCTGAACAGAAACCTGCGGCATGTGGTTTTCTTCCCGGTGGACAGCGCGACAAAGACAGTCCCTACAGGTTTCTCTTCCGTTCCGCCTGTCGGACCCGCAATACCTGTTGTGGCCAGTCCTATATCCGTCCCCGCAAGTTTTTTTACACCCTCCGCCATCAAAACGGCCACTTCTTCACTCACGGCGCCACGTTTCTCTATAACGGAAGCGGGCACCCCGAGAAGCTCCACCTTTGAAGTATTGCTGTATGTGATTACACCCCTTTCCAGAAACACTGAACTGCCCGGCACATCCGTCAGACGGTCGGTTATCATGCCTCCGGTGCACGACTCGGCTACCGAAAGTGTCAATCCTCTATCCGTTAGAAGAGCAGCCACCATTCCCTCCATGGTATCATCATCATAACCGAATATATATCTGTGAAGTTTTCCTTCTATTCTCTCACAAATAACTCTGAGATTCTCTTCCACACGTTCCCTGTCTTCACCTCTGGATGTGACGACCAGATGTATCTCCGGAAACCGGGGGTAAAAGCCGATACTCACTCCGGGAATCTCCAGATCTTCATGCGAAAGAGTCTGATCTATTTGTGACTCGGTACGTCCAAAAATTTTTATCGTTCTTTTCGCAACATGTTCACGATACGCGATCTTATCTCTGAAGATGGAAATCACACCGTCCGAAAACATTTTTCTTGCCTCGGCAGGAACTCCCGGTATGACGGCTACAGGCCTGCCGTCTCTATCCAGGAGAAAACCGCAGGCGGTGCCGACAGGATTATCTATGATATCGGCGCCCTCGGGGAATATGGCCTGTTTCGCGTTATTTTCCGTCCATGGGATGCCAAGGCTGCTGAATCGCCCCTTAAGCTGTTGAAGAACAGTCTCATCGGTATATAAATCAAGTTCAAATGCGCCGGCAACAGCCGCTGTCGTTATATCGTCCGCGGTCGGACCGAGCCCTCCCGTGACGACCAGCGCATCGGAGATTTCCAGGAGATAATCAAGTCCTCCCCTGATCGCGTCTCTATCGTCACCAACGGTCATCACAGCCGATACACGCCATCCCTGTGCATGCAGTTCACGCGTAATAAAGTAAGAATTTGTATCCTGTGTCATGCCGCTTGTCAGCTCGTTTCCTATGACCAGTATCCCGATATCCATCATATCTCTTTAAATCACAAATCTGATAAGCAAAATCAGTAATATATTTCCATAAATGCCGGCAACTATGTCATCACCCACCACGCCATAGCCCCCCGGAAATTTCCTTTCGCAGAGGCGTATGGGAAATGGCTTGATAATGTCGAAGGCTCTAAAGATTATAAATCCCCAGAATATATGCCAGACAGTCGGCGCTACCAGGAACATGGTAACTTGAAATCCCGCTATTTCGTCAATAACGATCCGGCCAGGGTCTTTCTCGTTGTATATTCTCTCCGCCTCCTGTGAAACATAAATGGCAAAAAGCGAAAAAGCAACAACTGACAAGAGGTAAAGCGACCATGAAAAGCGGGAAAAAACCATATATACAGGTATGCCAACCAGCGTCCCCGCCGTACCGGGGGCAAGAGGCGAAAGGCCACTGCCCAGACCCGTTGACACAATCCTTATGAACCTGTCATGCATGGTACCATGCCCTCTCACTTTACTGCCCACAGAAGTACAATGAGCGCTTCCCTTTGTCAATGAATAACTCAAATCCTGCCGGAAACAAGTAATCTTTTAATTTAGAATAGGTCGCCGGGATGTGGCTAATGGGGCGGACAGAAACATTACAGGAGATCCGGATCTGCGCATTGAAAAAGTGCACGCTTTTACGGACGAAGGGTTGCGAAAAGCCGGGAGACATCATTTCTGTTTTCGTAGCCGTTAACGGTTGAAAAAACAGAAGATTTATAAATATCATGATGTCACAGTTTTTGAGCTTTACCAATATATTTTCTGATTTATATGCGGAAAAATTAATTCAAGGATTAAAATCAATATCAAAAATGCTTCAATTGTTGCATGGTGCGTTTAAAAAACCCGTGAATCGACAACCGTGAACGGGTTACGCGGAAGCATACATACCGCCCTGCTGCACGCCCTGGATATTCGCCTCAGACGTTAAGAAGTAAAGATTCTCAAACGGTTACGTCGTACTCCAGTCTTATCGCATCAAGTTCCACCATGTCATGGTGTTCCGCACCGCCGTAGAAATCGACCACATCCCTGACCGGACCGCTTATTGTTCCCGAGGCCTTTACCTCATATTCGTGAAGGGGCGCGTATGCCTCCACCCCTTTTGCCTCCGGCAACACGGTTTCCCTGGGCTTGTAATCTTTTACCTGGAGCCCCCCCGGCAGATCCCCGAACAGGGCCATCAGTTCATCCCCCAGTTCTCGGGTATAGGCCCGGTAATGAAACTCGAAAGACGCCTGTTTAATCTTTTTCTCGGAGATTATCTTGAGCGCAAGCTCACCCTTTCGCCTCTCCAGGGCTTCCTCCAGGAGTTTGTGGAATCCGACGCCGACGATAAGGTGAACGCGGTCCCCCTTGACACCGATAAGACGCA
>CAZSYH010000064.1:0-10260 GCA_964610735.1 uncultured Syntrophaceae bacterium
TCTGTTGTGGATGCCTGCGTGAAATTATTCCGGGAAAAAGGTTTTCAGCTTCAAGAGACATGATTTCAACAGTAATTATCGCCGCAATTCAAAATAAAAATCGTTTGTTTGTAGGTGCAACCGATAAGTCAACCTCAGCGGGTTCTGCCAAACATCTCATATACAAATGGAAGCCGATGTGGTACGGGTTCTTTTCGTTTTTGCGCGGATGGGAGGGGCCTATGTCGGAACGGGAACAGTTGAAAACATACGGCGCGCTGGTGGCGACAACTGTCTTCTGGGGGCTTTCCTTTGTGGCCACCAAGGTAGCCCTTGAAACCATTCCCACCTTTACACTCATCTTTGCCCGGTTTATGCTGGCATTCCTTTTTTTTGCCGCCATAATGATCCGTCACGGCGTACCATCCTTCACGCCAAAAGACCACTTGAAGCTCTTTCTTATGGCTATTTTCGAGCCGGGCCTCTACTTTCTCTGCGAGACCCAGGGGCTCCTGTACACCTCAGCAGCCAAGGTATCTCTTATTATTGCTACCGTCCCCATAACTGTCATGATCCTTTCGGCAATCATACTGAAGGAGAGAACAAACCGCCTAGGCATCATCGGTATCTTACTCTCTCTCGTGGGAATCGCCATCTTGATTATCGGCGCTCCCGATTTTAAACGAGGTCTGGGCGGGTCACTCAAGGGAGATCTCCTTGTCTTTGGGGCCGTGCTCTCGGCGGCTTTCTATATTGTGAGCGCCCGGAACCTCGGCAGGCGGTATTCCTCACGGGCAATTACCAGTATGCAGTGTTTCTACGGGGCTCTTTTTTTCGCGCCCGCCCTATTTCTGGATATTCCAACGCTCGCCTGGGCGGCGATCAGCCCGCGCTCTCTTGTAGCACTGTTATACCTGGTGGTTTTTGCCACGGTGGCCGCTTTCTTCTTTTACAACTACGCCCTCACCAAGATACCGGCCTCGCGGGCATCTATCTTCATCAACGGTATCCCCGTGGTAACAGCTCTGGGTGCCTGGGTTATTCTGGGTGAACGCCTGACCCCGCTCCAGTTGGTGGGCGGGACCCTGGTACTCTCCGCCGTCTTCATCACCAATCTTATGAACAGAAATCGTGCCGCCCTCTCTACTAATCCATAGGCTGAATAAAGTTTGTCCTGACCAATAGAGACAAATATGATTACACGTGTGTTTACTGCGGAACATCCATCGGTGACAAAACCACCTCAAACGGAAACAACTCCGTGATATACAGGAAATAGGGGAACATCCATACCTGTTTCCGAACCAGGAAAGCCGAGAAATTGGTGTGGTACCCCCCCTCATATTTCCCTTTATCTGACCTCACTGCAAAAATGATTTGAATTTTAGATTACAGGCTTAAAAGTGAGTTACCTCCCTAAAATTACATGCCATTCATCCTGCGTACAGTACAGGATATTCTGCACATGATTTCAATAAAAATTTTGAAAAAATAACTTGCATTTTTATTTTTTTGGTTTACATACACCGAGAAGTTAGATGTTTCTGAAAAGTGGACAGGATTCTTTTATACTTATGCAACTCATTAGCATTATTGGGTTCTTAAATTTAGCAAGAGTAGTGAGAAATAAAAGTAACTGCAAGGGGATGGTGTTGCCCCTGCTGCTGTGATCAAACAGTAAGGACATATCGTATTTAAAAAACAAAAAGGCTGTTTCCAAAGAAAAACAAACAATAGGAGGAAAGGTAAAAAAATGGATTCGCTCGCTTTCAAGAAAGAGGAGTTAAATATCGCGGAGGACGATCAGCCTCCAGGTAGTATAACCGGCAACCCCGCGCTGCCGGTTTTTTCTCATGTACCCACCCAAATTCACCGAATCAAAGAAAAACCATTTGTCATTAGCAAACAAGCCTGGACATTCTGCCGTAAGTTTTTTCCGGGAGTTACGGAAACCAGCTGGAATGATTGGCGATGGCAGATCAAAAACAGTATAACGAATTTAAAGGAATTAGAAAAAATTATTTCACTTACCCCGAAAGAAAGAAATCCAATTACCAATATTGGAAACTCCCTTCCCTTACGTATTACTCCTTATTATGCAAGTCTGCTTGACCCGGATAACTCAGAACAGGCAATTCGCAAGACTGTGGTGCCGAGAGAAGATGAGCTGTTAATCTCAGAGGGAGAGGAGGGAGACCCCCTTGCGGAAGAGCACGCGAGTCCTGTGCCTAACATTGTCCACCGTTATCCGGATCGTGCTCTCTTGCTTTCAACAGATTTATGTTCCACCTATTGCAGGTATTGCACGCGTTCACATATGGTGGCAAAAAATAAAAAACGCTTCAGTAATGCTGTTCTATTGCGCGCGATTGAGTACATCCGTCAGAATCCCGATATCCGCGATGTGCTTATTTCCGGGGGCGATCCCTTGACCTGTTCGGATTCTCAATTGGACTTTATGTTATCCGAGTTACGAAAGATCCCGCATGTGGAGATTATCAGGATCGGAACAAAAGTGCCGGTGGTTTTGCCTCAACGCATCACCAAACCTCTTGTTAAAATGCTCAAGAAGTATCATCCCCTCTTTCTGAGCATACACTTTACCCATCCGGATGAAATCACTCCTGAAGTGGCAGAGGCCTGTTCCAGGCTGGCTGATGCGGGGATACCACTGGGAAGTCAGACGGTACTATTAAAAGGCATTAACGATAACGTAGAGACCATGAAACGTCTTGTTCATGGCCTTCTTAAGATTCGCGTGCGTCCCTATTACCTTTATCAGTGTGATCCCATTCTCGGATCCGGGCATTTTCGTGTCCCTGTGGAGGAGGGATTGAAAATTATTCATGGATTGCAGGGGTTTACCTCCGGTTATGCTGTCCCGCATTACGTAATCGACTCCCCTGGCGGCGGCGGGAAGATCCCTCTATTGCCTGAATATTTTATGGGGCGTGACGGGAATTATGTAATCCTGAAAAATTTTGAGGGAAAGATATTTAAGTATCCCGATTTTTGTAAAAGAGTGAGTTAAAGTATCGTTACTCAATGCTCTAGAAGGCGATCTATCGGAAACCCGGTAGATCGCCTCGCGTTTATATGAACCTGCGGAAATTGATGGGCCGCAGAGCATGTCTTTGGAAATGAAACAGGAATATTATGAAGATAGGTTTGACGTTTGATTTAAAAAGCGAATATATAAAGCAGGGCTTCTCTCCGGAAGAAGCTGCTGAATTTGATAGCGAAGAAACTGTCGAAGGCATTGAAAAAGCCTTGGAACAATCAGGATACAAGACCGATCGTATCGGTAATTTTAAGCAGCTTGTCCAGCGGATCAACCACGGCGACCGGTGGGATCTGGTTTTCAATATTGCGGAAGGTATGTATGGTTTCGGCCGTGAAGCACAGGTTCCTGCGCTGCTGGACGCTTACCGGATACCGTATGTCTTTTCAGGTCCTCTCGTGCTGTCTCTGGCCCTGCATAAGGGCATGACGAAAAGGATTATCAGGGACAACCATATCCCTACCGCCGATTTTGTCATCGTAAGTCATATCAGAGATGTTGAGAACGTCCATCTTGACTATCCTCTTTTCGCGAAACCGGTTGCGGAAGGAACGGGGAAAGGTATCACTAAAAAATCCCTCGCAGAAACTCCCGGCGAATTGCGTGCAGTATGTAAACAATTGCTAAAAAGATTTAATCAGTCTGTACTGGTGGAAGAGTATCTTCCGGGAAGAGAATTTACCGTTGGTATCGTTGGAACAGGCGAGGAAGCACGTGTAATCGGAGTTATCGAAATCATTTTAAACCAGAAAGCGGAAAAGAGTGGGTACTCTTACCTTAACAAGGCTCACTACCAGGATCGGGTAGAATATGTCCTGGTGGAAGAGGAAATGGAGAAAATCTGCAGTGAAATTGCCCTGAAGGCATGGCAGGCCCTCGAATGCCGTGACGGGGGAAGGGTCGATCTCCGTTGCGATAAAAATAATAATCCTAAATTCATGGAGATCAATCCTTTGGCGGGATTGAATTACCTTGATTCAGATCTTCCTATTATTGCCTATAAAAATGACCATACCTTTGCAGATTTGATTCGAATTATCATGGAATCCGCTTTAAGGCGGGTTCAAAAGTGAGACCTGTTTGTGTTTCCTTATGAAAAAACGAATTGTGATTTTATTTAATGAAGTCTCCGTTAATGCACGGAAAGATGAAACAGACGTTCTGGATCAGGTTCAGTTTGTAGATGCAGCGCTGAAGGAACTGGGATATGAGACCTTCCCTGTCCAGTTCTCATTGAAGATGGATAAAGTGGTGGAGGAAATTCGCAGAATCAAACCCATGCTGGTGTTCAACCTTGTAGAATCCGTTCAGAATCACGGGGAATTAATATACTTCGCTCCGGCTGTCTTAAAGTTTTCGGGCGTACCTTTTACCGGATCCGGGACAGATTCCATGTTTCTTACCACCAATAAACTCCTGGCTAAAAAAATGATGCAGTACCATGGATTACCTACATCTCCATTTTTTACGCTGGAAGAAACACACCTGTTGCAGTCTGGTCGTAGATATATCCTGAAACCCATCTGGGAAGATGGTTCCCTGGGGCTGGATGAAGATTCGGTATTTACCCGTTCCAATCGCGCAATATTGGAAAAGATGAAGACGCTGCCTTCGGAAGACTATTTTATCGAGGAATATATTGAGGGAAGAGAGTTCAATGTCTCCCTTCTTGCCACACCGGATGGTCCGATGGTCCTTCCGCCTGCGGAAATCCTGTTTGTTGATTACCCGGAGGGAAAACCTAAAGTAGTCGGATATACTGCGAAGTGGCAGGAAGATTCTTTTGAATACCGGCACACTCAAAGGATTTTTCCTGCGGATTCACAAAGTCAACCTCTGTGCCGGACTTTGAGTGAAATTGCAAGAAAATGCTGGAAGATCTTCCTTCTTCGTGGATGGGCACGGGTGGATTTCAGGACAGATCGGCAAAACAGACCATATATACTGGAAATAAACGCCAATCCCTGCATCTCACCTGACAGCGGATTCGTAGCTGCTGCTCGCGAGGCAGAGATCTCATTTCCTGTGGTTATTGATAATATTCTCAAGGACAGTCTGAAGGAAAGATTATGAATTTTGATATAAGCAATATGGCTTTTCGTGATCAGGAACGTGAAGATGATATTCACTCTATTGCAGAGATCGTTGAATCCACCGGGTTTTTTTACGATGCCGAGGTAAGCATTGCAGTGGAATTAATCCGGGAATGTCTGGAAAAGGGATATCTCAGCGGCTACTATTTTGTATTTGCCGATTATGAAGAAAGGACCCTGGCCTATACCTGCTATGGTCCAATCCCCGGAACTAAAAGCGCTTTTGATTTATACTGGATTGTTACCCATAATGATTATCGCGGTTATGGAATCGGGAGAAGCCTCCTGCAAGAAACTGAAAAAAAGGTAAAAGAGATGGGAGGGACAGCCCTCTATGCGGAAACATCCTCTCGCGAAAAATACATTTCCACCCACACGTTTTATAGAAAAAATGTCTTTACTGAAACAGCCCGGATAAAGGATTTTTACGATATCGGGGATGATAAAATAATTTACAAAAAACAACTGGTATAAAACAACTGGATTAATTTGAGATATAATAGGGGAACATCCATGATAAGTTTTGTCAAGGGGGAGTGATTTTTCCGTTCAAAATGCCCCCTTCCTCTACAATCAGATTACCGCACTGGATAGTTCCCTGGACGTTCGCGGTACCAAGAAGAGTCAACGTCCCGGTAACAACAATGTTTCCTTCAAATCTGCCGGCAATGGTAAGCTTCTCTGATGTGACGTCGGCCTTGATAAAGCTTCCCTCTTCCGTGATAACTGATTCGACATTCAGGACACCCTCTACAGTGCCTGCCACAATGAGATATCCCTTGAAATCCATGATTCCATTGAGACGGCAACCCCTGTTAATAATAGAGATATCCCTGTCTTTTTCCTTCACTTCTGATCTCCTCAATCGACTGCGTTTTGCCTATCATCAATCAACAGGTCTGCAGGTTTGTAATCTACAATGTTAACGGGCATCAAAGCAAGGGGGATTTTACCACGGCTGACGCGGATGCCGCATCCGGCAGGGTTTCCCCTGAGAAGAGTCGCGATCTTTGTGCCGGCAATATGCTCACCCACTCTTATCGGAATGGACACATTCTTTCCCTCGATAACCATCGTCAATCCGACGGGAGCCACATTGCTCTTTATATCTATAATATTCATCGAGTCACTCAGCTTCAGCTTTATTGATTCACTGTCAGAAACCCATTTCTTATCGATTCCATTGAAGGACAACAGCATATACTCAAACAGAGGGGGCTTTATATCGAAGAATAGACGTCCGATTATGTCTTTATCGTTTCTGGAGGCGATTACCTGGTAGACCCTCCCCTTTCTATAAAGAGAATATCTTCCCCACAGGTCTGTTGCGGTGTTGATTATATATCCCCTGTCTTCTCCGGTATTGCCGCTACTGTTCCCCACAAAACCTTTGAAGTTGCATGTCACTCCCGAAAGGGAACCGGGGCTGGTCTCCGCGTCCACCAGTTCAAGAAGATCGCCTTTTACTATATCCACGTGGGAACCATTGGGATAATATCCTTCTTTCCCGTTGATTTTGATCTTGAAAAAAACAACGCCGGGATTGGCAGTTACGGAACGACCGGAAGGAGGCTTCTCGCTGAATACAACATTGAATGCGCCGCAGAGAAGGTGGTCTTTCCTGATCAAAACGCGCGTGGGTCCGGTCAGGGAAAATGGTTTGCTCACGTCATTCACCGATCCATACCCCTCTATGTCGGCGCTGAATCCGCGCGCATAATTCCCCTCTATATGGGTGATTTTTATAGTATCATTCGGATAGACACGCAGTGTCTCACCGTTGGCCACAACAACGGGCGAACTGTCATTAATCTTCACCACGGCATATTTCATCTGCGGCGTACTCAGACCGATGCCAGGTATCTCCGGTATAATGTTGAAAATCTCCATGAAGGCGTTGATCGCGAGATTGTGATGGTATATCCTCGTTTCCAATGGGAGAGATTTGCTCGATTCAATGCCAAATGCCGGTATGCCACACTCATACAGGGCATAATATGTTGCCGACTTTCTCTGTTCCGGGTGCAAAGAATCGCTGGCTTTGGTGCGATGATTGTTGATGTGAAAAAGATGGTCGGGATTGTCGATGTGCTCGTTGATTTTTGAAATGGCATTCTCGGCAAGCTTGCCGAGAGCGATTACATTTCCCTTGTCTGGATCGTTGTAGCTTTCGCAGTCCATTATTATCGACTGGCCGTACCTCTTGGGGTTTTTCATCTCGTTCTGCCAGGTGTCACTGTAGAATCCTGATCCGTCATGAAGGTTCAAGAGGCAATCACTTTCCGATATCAATTGCTTCAATATGGAAACGACCTGTGCCTCGTAATTTTCCCGTGAAGACCCGGAAAACTTGCGGTTCATGTCCTCATTGACCTGTCGCCGGTTGAGGATTATGGAGTAGTAATTCGCGCGCGGAACAACAATGAGATTTCCCCGCATAAGCTTCATATCCGCGTAAAGGTCAGCCGACAAAAACCCGCCGGGCTCGTCTCCCTGTATGCCACCTATTATAAGTATTGTTTTACCCGGAATCTTGCCGTTTATTCTGTAAACGTTCAATTCGTAGTCTGTATTATGGAAAAAGGTCTCTACTGTATTCCTCCCGTGGCAGATTGCCGGCAAACATGCCAGGGCCGTGAGGGGAAGAATAAAGAAAATTATAAATGCTGATTTAAATTCTGAAAAAAAACGTACTGGTATCATTAATAATATATCCCAATGCTTTTGTCAGGTTGCCGGGTAGATTTATAACGACAACTCTTTTTTTAATCTGAGTGCCCCATCCTTTGCATAGACCAGAATGGAAACCGAACCGTACATGCTTTTGTCGGGTATTGGAGCAAAGACGCCTTCCATATGCTTGAAACGGGCAATATAAAAGTATTCTCCCTGCTTATGCGTTTCAGGAAGTCCGTTGGCAAGCGGCGCATTCGGATAGATTCTGCATAGACTGGAAGAACCGGGTGCGGGATTGAGGATGGCAAACGCATAACCCGAAACGTAATTCCCTTCAGCATCCTGACTCTTTATCATAAACCTGACTTTGAGCGTCTTGTTGCTCTCATCATATTTTATCTGTATTTTTTCGATGGAAACAAATGGTTCACTTTTCGCGATGACCGGCTTTAATTCCTTCTTTTTTCCAACGGTCTCAAGTGCCCCCTGTTTCTGATGAAGTGCCTCAATCTCAGTCATAAGAGTTTTAGCCTCTTCTGAAAGCTCATCTTTCTCCTGACTGATGAGGGCTACGGACTGCCTGACAGTCGCAAGCTCCGCAGCCAGTTTATCGTTGCTGATAGCGCAAGATCTGCTGTATAGCCAGAAACCGCAGGTTATTGCGGGAAGAGCTATAAGACATACGGACAACAGGATCAGGACCCTCTTAGTAACCTTAAAAGGTCCGTGACGTTTTCTGTCTCCGATTATGATGACACGCCAACTTTTACTTTTTTTTATCATCTTCCATCATTCAAAATCTATTTTGCGGTCTTTAATCTCCAATCCTCTTTCCATATTTTCCAGGAATTATCAATATTTTTGAAATATAAAGTTTTGGTTCCCACATCGCTTGTACGCGACGAGTTATAGCGCTGTTCAAATGTCGCAATCAATTTACCGGCTGAACGATGTGATATCTTGAGGTTTCTTATACCGACACGAATGTTTTTATTTAACCGGTGAATGTTTGATTTATACGCAAGCCAGTCATCAAGGTCCATCCCTTTGAACTTGAAATCAGCGGCATAAAAAGACGCGTAACCTTTCATATCTCCCGATTCCCAACTGGCAACCCATTTATCAACAAGCTCTATTACGTCATTATGGCTGGCGTAACCGTTATTAGTTTTATCAAGCACCGCGATGAGCTGATGTTCCTTTTCGGGGGTTAATATTATATCTCCTTCAATGTACCAGTTGTTGTGCCATTTCTTGAGAAACAGCCTTCGCGTACCCGCCTCATAAGGACGTCCGTTTACAGTGAACTCCTGCTGAAACGCAGCCACTGTGTATCTGTCATGTTTTAACAGTGAAAGATTCTTTGGCGCAAAGTTAATAACCCCTCCGTATTTTTTTAATGTTCTTATCTGTATGGCGAGCTGATCCCTCCCTTTTTTGTCATAAAGGGAATCTTTTCCATAGAGCTTGTCAAGCGTCTGAACACCGCCATCGGACACAATATCCGCCCATCTATCGACAAAAGATGTCAGGTCTTCTTCAAGGGAGATGCGTACCGAGGCAGGCGCCCATTTAATGTAGTCTTGAATGATGATGGGCGTCTCATTCAGTGTAATAAATTGTGAAACATCTTTAATGTCCCCGTTTTCAAGGGCAATGCAGCCGTTTGACTGATAAGGACTCAGAGGCTTGTCGGTGCCGTGCATCCATATGTTGTTGCCGTTCTTCCCTTCTTTCTTGTCGAGGATATTGGGATAGCTGAGATCAAAAGCCATGGAGCCATAGATGGCGGAAAGGTCCTCATCGGGAAAAAACTTGATTGGAAAGTAAATACCCTCAGGTGTTCTGGCGTCTCCCGATCTTATTTTAACTCCCTTGTTTTTGCCGGTGGAACAACCCGTTTCGTACATACGCTGAAAAGAAACCCCGTCAAAATGATATACAAAGAGTCGCTGCATCGTCTTATCTATGACGATGGCATGTCCAACCGGCAGAGAAATCAGAGAATCAGGAATGAAGGACATCGCTTCATCAGTCGTATTCGCTCCGAATCCTGTGACGGGATTCATCGTAATGATGGAAAAGAAAACGCCGGCAAGAAAGAGGATCCCAAATCTTGATCCGTACCGCACCGCATTCTGTTTTTTTCTAAAACGGCAGTTGCTGACTTTATAAAACGCCATATATGGCTGCGCCTTTAATGCTGTAATAAATACCATCGGGGAAATTGAATAGTTTTACCTGATCCCTGCTAAAACGCGTCATATGTAAACTGTAATAAAGGAAAAATCAAGGAATTTCAGGGGATGTGTTTCTTGTAAGGGCTTTCTGTTTTATATGGTAATTTTCCATCCCTTTGTTTTACAGACAGAAAAACCTTTTCTCAAGAGTGTAGGTTTGATAACCATATCAATGTGATGCGTTTTATCTAAAGAGACACCTCCCCAACCA
>CAZSYH010000065.1:0-10149 GCA_964610735.1 uncultured Syntrophaceae bacterium
GAAAACAGGTGATAAATTATGCTTCTGGCTATCGATGTAGGAAATTCAAATACAGTTGTCGGTCTTTATGAAGGAGATGAACTGTTAACCCATTGGAGAGTCCGTACCGTTGCTGATCACACAATTGATGAATATGGAATGCTTATACTGAACCTCTACAGGACGAGCAAAGTGGGATCAAGGTCTATCAGCAACATTATTATATCATGTGTGGTTCCATCCATGCTGAATATACTGGAACCCCTCTGTAAAAAGTATTTTCATGTTACTCCGCTCATCGTGGGCCCGGGCATAAAAACAGGCATGCCGATATACTATGACAATCCGAAAGAAGTAGGAGCGGACAGGGTTGTCAACGCCGTTGCCGCTCATGAGAAATACGAAGGAAATCTTATCATTGTGGATTTCGGCACCGCGACTACCTTTGATTATGTTACGCAAAAGGGAGAGTACATGGGCGGGTGCATAGCGCCGGGTGTTGTTATATCAAGCGAGGCGCTCTTTGAGAAGGCCTCCAAACTGCCGCCGGTTGAATTAAGCAGACCTAAATCTGTAGTTGCCAGGGATACGGTGACCAGTATACAGGCGGGTATCATGTTCGGTTATGCCGGCCTTGTGGACGGCCTTGTGGATCGCATAAAGAAAGAAACAAAGACGGAGTCCACAGTTATCGCAACCGGCGGGCTGGCGAGTGTCATAGCCGCGGAAACCAGGACCATTGACTTTGTAGATGAAATGCTTACACTGGAAGGACTTCGAATCATTTTTTTACGGAACAAGTAGATCGACAAGCGAGAAATCTTAATGAATAAGATATATGACAAAGATCTCTACCTCCGGTCTCGATGACATGAAGCTTACGAAGCGAACCACTGGTGGGTAATTATATATTGGATTAATTCAGAAAGGGGTAATAAAACCAATGGATGAGATACGAAGAGTCGCGGTTATTGGAACGGGTGTCATAGGCGCTGCCTGGGTGACATTGTTTGCGATAAAAGGGTACAGTGTCAAGGCATATTCAAGAAAGGCAGAAACGCGAGAAAGGGGTTTGAAAAGTGTTCAGTCAAACCTCGATTTTTTTGTAGAGAAGAAGATTATTTCGGAGAGTGACAAACGAGGGGCACTTGCAAGAATAACCATGGTAGAAGACATAGCTGAAGCGGTTAACGATGCTGATTTTGTTGAGGAATGTACCGGTGAAGATTATGACATCAAGAAAAATATTTTCAGGGAGATGGGGAAACATGTTCCTGACCATGCTATCCTTGCAAGCAGTACCTCGGGTCTCAGCATGACAGCGATTCAGCAGGTTGTGGCACAGAAAGATAAATGCGTTATCACACATCCATGGAATCCCCCGCATTTAATTCCACTGATTGAGATAGTTCCCGGACAGGAGACATCTAAGAAGACCACTGACATAACATTCAGGTTAATGGAAAAGCTTGGAAAGGTTCCCGTAATAGTCAAAAAGGAGGTCGCGGGATTTATTGGCAATCGATTGGCGGCTGCCCTGTGGCGAGAAGCAATTGATCTTGTGGACAGGGGTGTCGCGACCGTGGAGGATGTCGATAAAGCACTTTGCGCGGGCCCCGGAATCAGATGGGCGCTAATGGGAGCACATATGATCTATCACCTCGGTGGGGGTGAGCAGGGGGGATATGATCATTTTATTGACGGTATCGGCAATACCACTTTCAAGGAAATTTGGAAAGAACTTGAAACAAGGGATTACATAACCGAACCGGTAAAGGAAAAACTAACCCTTGGTGTGAAAAAGGAAATGAAGGGGAGAAACTTTCAAGATATTATCAAGTGGAGAGACGATAAGATAATTGATATCCTGTCCGCAAAGGAAGATGATTTTTGGGGCGACCCCATGTCCTATCCCGTTTATGACAGAAAGAATATTACTCAAGAACAGGATCAGAAAGCTCATAAAAAATAGGCAGATATTAGAAAGATGGGGGAAAAAGTAGCATAAAGATACACAGACACAAAGGGCAAAGCCTCCTGTTGTTTGTGCATGTGTTTATGACAATAATCAAGAGACAACAAGTTCGTCCTTCCATAGCTTCAGGTCGGTCAGTGATCGTTCAGCATAGTATCTCCCTCTTATTTTTTTAGGTGCTCTTTTTTCAAGAGATGGAAAGAGACCAAAATTCACATTCATCGGCTGAAAGGTCTTGTAATCGGCGTTTGTAATGTGACGCAAGAGCGCACCCAGAGCCGTTGTTCCCGGCGGTTCCCCCATGTCCTTTCCCTCTATCTGCCGGCAGACGTTTATTCCTGCCATCAGGCCCATAGCCGCCGATTCTACATACCCCTCGACTCCCGTAATCTGTCCCGCAAAAAAAAGGTTGTCATCGGAGTGAAACTGAAGTGATTTTTTAAGCAGGGCAGGGGAGTTTATGAATGTGTTACGGTGTATGCTGCCATATCTTGCGAAATCTGCCTTTTCCAGCCCCGGTATCATTCTGAGGATGCGTTTCTGCTCAGACCATGTCAGTTTTGTCTGGAATCCCACCAGGTTATAGAGAGTTCCTTCGCTGTTTTCCTGCCTGAGTTGAACTACTGCATGGGGTCGTTTCCCTGTTTTCGGGTCTGTAAGACCCACTGGTTTCATCGGGCCGAAAAGCAGGGTCTTCGGTCCTCTTTTCGCGAGGACTTCAACAGGAAGACATCCTTCAAAGCAGCGCTTATCTTCAAAATCTCTGAGAGGCACTTCATTACCACCCGATATTTCCATCCAGAATTTTTTGTACTCCTCACTTGTCATGGGGCAGTTCAGATAATCTCCCTCACCGTTGCTGTCGTATCTCGATGCTCTGAAGACACGGTTGTAGTCAATAGATTGTGCCTCCACAATGGGTGAGATAGCATCATAGAAATAGAGATATTCGTTTCCTGTAACGGAAGAAATGCTCTTTGCCAGGGATTCGGATGTGAGAGGGCCGGTAGCTATGATGACAATAGAGTCTTCGGGAATTCCGGTGATCTCTTCCCGAATTATCCGGGTTCCTGTCGACGCAAGCCTGTCTTCAATATAGTTTGAAAAAAGGGCTCTGTCCACGGCCAGGGCCTTGCCTGCCGGAACGGCTGTGGCATCGGCTGCCTCCATTATCAATGATCCCACTGTGCGCATCTCTTCCTTGAGAAGGCCAACCGCGTTTTCTATCGCGTTGGAGCGGAATGAGTTGCTGCATACAAGCTCCGCGAGGAGGGGAGACTTGTGGGCCGGAGAAAACAAGGCTGGTTTCATTTCGTAAAGAATGACATCAACGCCCCTTTTTGAGATCTGCCACGCGGCCTCACACCCCGCGAGACCGCCACCTATGATGATGACTGGTTTCGAGCGTGTCCCCTTTTGAGGGCTTCGGGCGTGCCCCATTCTGGGGGTTTCGAGCGTGTCCCCTTTTGAGGGTTTCAAGTTTCGAGTATATGATTTCAAACTCCGATCCACTCCTTACCCCTTACCCCTTACCCCTTACCCCTCATTCCTTTCCTTATACCCGCATTCCTTGTTAGGACACGTCTTTATCAGACCTTTCCCGCGGTAATATTTTTCAACCAGAAATGAGTGACCGCATAAGGGGCATTTCTCCGGTATCGGCCTGTCCCACAGGGCATAGGTGCAGTTCGGATAGTTTGAACATCCGAAAAACGGCTTGCCTTTTTTTGAACGTCTCTCACAGAGACTGCCGCCACACCCCTCCTGCGGGCACTTTACCCCTGTGTCAATCGGTTTTGTGCTCTTGCATTCCGGGTACCCTGAGCACCCCATAAATCTTCCAAACCTGCCTTCTTTTATAATCATATTCTTGCCGCACATTTCGCAGATAATGTCAGTTGTCTCCGCCTCCATTTTGCTGATCGCGCCATTTTCATCCTGAGCGATGTTGCCTGTGTTCTTGCAGTCGGGATAGTTGGAGCAGGCCAGGAATTTCCCGTTCTTCCCCCACTTTATTACCATTGGGCTCCCGCACCTATCGCATTTAAGATCGGTGGGAATTTCTTCTTTCTTGACATTTTTCATCTCTTCGCCGGCCTTTTCCAGCTCCGACTTAAAAGGGATATAGAAGTCTTCCAGTGTCTTGAGTCTTGTGATTTTTCCGTCCTCAATCATATCCAGCCGGTCTTCCATGGAGGCGGTGAACTGGATATCCATGATATTGGGAAAGTTCTCCACAAGAAGCCCGTTGACAATGGTTCCGAGTTCTGTGGGGTGGAATCTGCCCTTTTCAAGTTCCGCGTATTTTCGGTTCTGTATAGTGCTTATGATAGCCGCATATGTGCTGGGTCTGCCGATCCCCTTTTCTTCCAGTTCTTTCACGAGAGTCGCTTCGGAAAACCTTGCAGGCGGCTGTGTGAAACTCTGCTGTGGGTTTAGTGAAATCAGGGTAAGTTCATCCCCTTCGGAGACCTCCGGAAGAATTTTGTCTGACGGGGCATCGTTGCCATTGTTTTCCTTATCTTTACTTTCCGTGTAAACAATGCTGAACCCGGGGAATTTCATTATAGAACCCTGCGTGTGAAAAAGGCAGCGGCCCGCCTCTATATCAATGCCCGTCTGGTCGAATAGAACGGGATTCATCTGGCTCGCTATAAAACGGTTCCATATCAGTTGATACAGATGAAATTCGTCATTCTTGAGATACAGTTTGATGTTTTGTGGCGCGTATGCCATTGAGGTTGGCCTTATCGCCTCATGCGCGTCCTGTGAAGATTTTGAGGATTTGAAAAATCTGGCCTTTGCGGGAAGAAATTCTTTCCCATAATTCTTTTCTATGTACCCTCTCGCGTTTTCCATGGCTTCCGCTGCTATACGGACCGAGTCGGTTCTCATGTATGTGATAAGGCCAACGGAACCTTCTTCTCCCAGCGCTATCCCCTCGTATAGCCTCTGTGCCACACTCATCGTTTTCTTGGCTGTGAACCGAAGCCTTCTTGATGCCTCCTGCTGAAGCTTGCTCGTTGTGAATGGGGGAACGGGAGAACGCTTTATCTCTTTTTTCTCCACCTTTTTTACAATAAAGGAGGCGCCTTTCAGTTCTTCGAGGAGCTCTTTTGCCTGCGTTTCATTAGTAAGTTTCAGTTTTCTGGAATCTATTTTTGTCAGCCGCGCTTCAAGGGGAGGGGGGCTGTTTCCCTCCAGCAGGGCGGTAATATTCCAGTATTCCTCTGATACAAACGCCTGGATCTCGGCCTCTCTGTCACATATTATTCTTACCGCGACTGACTGGACCCGGCCAGCGCTCAGTCCACGCCGCACCTTTTTCCAGAGTATCGGGCTGATCTGATATCCCACAAGCCTGTCAAGGATTCGCCTGGTTTGTTGGGCTTCATACTTATTAACGTTAAGCTTCAGAGGATTTTTGATGGCCGCGATAACAGTCTTTTTTGTAAGATCGTTGAAGAGTACCCTGTAGATATTTTTGTTCCCGCCTATTTCGCTCGCCACGTGCCACGCGATGGCTTCCCCCTCTCTGTCAGGGTCAGAGGCCAGAAAGATATTATCTACATTCTTCGCGGCTTTTTTCAGCTCAGAGATGATCTTTTTCTTTTCAAGGATGACTTCGTAGGTTGGTTCAAAGTTATTTTCAAGATCGATGCCCAGTTTGCTTTTGGGAAGGTCTTTTACATGTCCCACAGAAGCCTTCACCTCAAATTCCGGACCGAGATATTTCTTTATCGTTTTTACCTTTGCCGGCGATTCAACGATAATAAGTGAACTGGACATCTTTACTCCTTAACAATAAAATTTTTGCCTGGAAGCTGTTCGACATGGCCTCCAAGTTCAAGTGACATGAGAATACTCAGGATATCACGTATTTGATAGTCGGAATCAGCCGCCAGACTGTCTATATGAACAGGCTTTTTGCCTATTAGCTTCAGGATGGCCTTTTCATCAGCATTTAATTCTTCAGATTTAACCGAATGCTCCAGCTGAGATCTTTCGTCTGATGGTTCGACAGTTCTACTGTTAATGTTCACTTGGGGCAAGATTTCCTCTAATATGTCATATGTATTTTCAACAAGTTTTGCGCCTTCCCTTATGAGCTTGTGGGTTCCTTTCGTTCCCGGAGAATCGATACTTCCCGGAACGGCAAAGACCTCTCTTCCCTGTTCCAGGGCAATCCGCGCGGTTATCAGAGAACCGCTCTTCTCGTTGGCTTCAACCACGACGACTCCCAGTGAAAGGCCGCT
The DNA here is from genome assembly GCA_964610735.1 of uncultured Syntrophaceae bacterium. GTDB lineage: Bacteria > Desulfobacterota > Syntrophia > Syntrophales > UBA2210 > UBA2210. Next base: position 6,211 of record CAZSYH010000065.1, read on the forward strand.
TATTATCCTGTTTCTGGCGGGGAAGTTGGAGGCCAGTGGCTGGGTGGAAAAGGGGAATTCGGTAATCAAGGCACCATTGTCCGCGATTTTTTCAAAGAGTCTTCTATTCTCCGGGGGATAGATAACATCAATGCCTGACCCCAGTACAGCTATTGTTCTTCCCTTGCCCGCGATCGCTCCGGCATGGGCGGAGGAATCAATTCCCCTTGCCATACCACTTACGACGGTTACTCCTTTCATGGCGAGTTCACGGCACAGCCTTTCCGTCGTAAACCTGCCATAAGTGCTTGCCATCCTGGAGCCTACCACGGCAACATTGATGTCTTGATTGGACAGTGTTCCCCTGACGTACAGAATGGGTGGGAAATCGTATATATTCAAAAGCAGCCTGGGGTAAGATGGAGAATCGGATGTGATTATTGAGACATTCAACTTATCAGCCAGTTCAAGCTCCCTTTCGATAGCTGCCCAATTGTCAAAGGTTTTTATGTTGCGGGCTGTTTTTCGTGTAACGCGGTCTATTGTTTGAAGGGATGCTGTGGGCGCGTCGAAGACGGCCCGAGGAGAACCAAATGTCTTTACAAGACTGTTAAAGCAGACATTCCCCACTTTTTCCAAGGACTTAAGGGCAAACCAGTATTTTAGATCATTGTGAGTCATTGAGGCACTCTTAAGAAATAAAGTTGCAATGGTTATAGATAATTACCAAGACTGGCACTATATATGGCTATCTTTGAGGGGTGTCAAGCTTTTTTGATCTGTCATCCGCTTGACATCGCTCCTAAGTTATAATAATTTCACGCTAGGATAATGAGATTTTTTGTGCAGCCGTCAACCATGAACCTGAAAAGAGATATGACTGTGTTTAAATCAAAAACTATAATTGCCGCGGTTTTTGCCTTGATTCTGATGTTTGGAGGATTGCCCACCCTGGTCGCGCAGGTCAACCTGCCTGTTGAAGAGAAGCCGATCCTTTTTGTAAGACCAGACGGGATAGATTTTGGTATTCTAAAAAATGAGGAGACAGGGGTTGCGTCGATTGAGATAAGCAACAGGGGGCAGGGGAAGATAAGATGGATAGTTAAGTGGACAGAGCCCTGGCTCACGCTCGATAAATATTCCGGAGTTGTGGAGGATGGCGCTCAGGCCATATCGGTCACAGCGGATCCGCGTGATCTTCCCCTGGGACGCAATAAGGCCGGAATTGTCATAACATCATCCTGCGAAACCATAATAGTCCCGGTCTCCGTTACTATTCTTAGGAATAGTAACGATACATACAAACCGAAGCTGGAAGAAATCAGGCTGGAATCAATCATCAATACTCAGGTCGGCAGAAAGATTCGCATGAACGCTGTCGGTATATATTCGGATGGTTCCAAAAAAGATATTACAAAAAAGATAGAATGGATATCTGAAAATAAAAGGACAGGATATTTTGTCGATAAAGGGCTCTTTATTGGAAAAAACAAGGGGGATGTCCGTGTCTTCGCGAATGAGGGCGCTGTTAAAAGCCCTGTCGTTACAATTCATATAGATGCCCTTGACGGGCCTCTCCTGAAGGTCTCTATGCCGAAGATCATGCTGGATCATATGGAGAAAGACTCAATTGAAAATATCTCTATGACCCTGCGAAATGCCGGCAAAGGGGAATTGGAATGGGAAATCATAAGCATTGAGCCCTGGCTTGTATTGAATGATGGGACCTCTTCAGGTGGCGTAGGCAGGCAAATGGCGGATGAATTACGACGGTATCCGACGAATATCGACGGGGCTGATGTGGAAGAAAATGCGCCGGACAGACTGAAATCAGAATACATTAGTGCCGGTAGTAAGAAAGATATAAAAATCGCTGTGGATGTCACAGGGCTTCCAGAAGGAAGGCACAACGGGACTATTCTGGTAAGATCAAGCGGAGGAGATGAAGAAATAACTGTTCCTGTAAACATTCTTTCCCTCAAATCCATATCTGTTGTCCCTGCTTCTATAAGAATGGTGGTTAATCATAAAATGGTGTTCAGGGCAACCGGCATATGGTCTGACGGGAGCAGGACCGACCTCTCAGACGGTTCGGATGGCAGGTGGACAGTCTCTGATCCGTCCACTGGATACTTTTTTCGCAGGAAACCTGTTTTTGTGGCTAAGGGAGCCGGTAGCACGGAGATCAGGAAGGTGAGGGGGAGCGTGATCAGCAATGTCGCGGTTGTTGATGTTGAAGAGGATGTTGCCGATCCTGTTCTAATGGTGTCTCCACGCGAAGTGGATCTTGGCACAATAGGTCCCGGCGAGAGCTCAAAGGGTGTAATTTCCCTGAAAAATGTTGGGGGAGGAGACCTGACATGGCTGGTGAACAGGATGGGGAATTGGATATCTCCATCTGATAGCACACTTTCAGGAACGGCCGGGATGCCCGCGCGTTACCTTCGTGTTTCCGTTGAGTCTATGGCAGACGATGGAGCCTCAGTGGATGGATTGTCCGATATCCGGATTAGGTTCGAAACGGGAGATAAAACAGTATTTTATAGAAAGCTTCTGTCTCCAGGAAGTTACAGGGAGGAGTTAAGGCTGTCCTTTAATGGTGGAGAGAGAACCCTATTTCTGAAATTTGAGGTGGCGAAGAAGGGGTCCCGGCCCTGTATGGACGTAAGACCACTCGGGATAGATTTCGGCAGCGTTGAGACCGGCAGAGAATTGATGAAAAGGGTTGAATTGAGAAATGTGGGGAAAGATGTCCTGAAATGGGAAGCGATGTTGCAGGGGAAGAGAAAGAATTGCCGGGGAGTAACTCTTGAAAGGGGCAGATACGTTTCGTTCGCTAATGAGGCCGTTTCAGGAAAGGGCAACTATCGTGTGCCGGGACACCTGAGAAACGCGATCGAAATCTCCGGCGAATGGTCTGAAGAGAAGGGCTATCCGCATAGTACTGGTGATAATGACCTTCTGAGGTATTCATTCTCGGGGAGTGGTTTAGTCCTGTTTTTTTGGAAAAATATAGATGGAGGAACCCTTGATGTATATGTTGATAGCCGGATGGCAGGTGAGATAGATTGCGCGTCTGAGGAGAGAAAAAGGATCGAGTTCCCTGTGGCGGAAAGCCTGTCGGATGGAGAACCACATCTGCTTGTTCTAAAGGTAAGAGGTGGAACTGTGGAAGTTGAAGGTGTGAGGGTTTACACCGCGGGTCTCATAGAGGGCAGGCGGGGATGGATAAGAATATCTCCCGAAAAAGGGACTACAACGAATGAAGTGGACTACATTAATGTGACGGCCAATACCGAGGGTCTGTTCCCCGGTTTGTATAGTGAGAACATCATTTTTTACTCTGGGGAAGGGCTCGAAATAGTTGAAGTGGCGCTTGATGTCAAAAGTGATAACCTGTCGGAATTGATTGATATCTACAGATATACAAAAGAAACGGACAGCTTGTTGTCTTCAGATGTCGCGCGGGAAGGTTTTCCACTTGAAGGATACGGGAAAGGTGAACTCGCATTCAGGCTCTTTCGCAAAGACACGCCGGGAACAACTGAATTCTTCCAGTGGCATAATCCGTCAAAGGGAACCCATCTCTATTCCTACAGTCGTTCAGGTGGAAAACATTCTCTCAAGGGGTATGTCTTTGATGGAGCTATAGGAAATATCGCGACACTGAAGCTGTCCCACACAAGAGATCTGTACAGATGGTTCAACCCTGAAACGGGGGCATATTTCTACACGACGGACACGAAGGGTGAAGGTCGCGCGAAAATGGGATATATATACGATGGGGTGGTGGGCTATGTCAGATGACGAAATGCCTGGTGTTTTGTCTTGACAAATATAAGCAAAGTGACTAAAAGAACCTTTCTTTTCTGAACAATGCGCCAGTAGCTCAGCTGGATAGAGCAACGGACTTCTAATCCGTAGGTCCCGGGTTCGAATCCCTGCTGGCGTACCATAAAT
>CAZSYH010000066.1:0-10121 GCA_964610735.1 uncultured Syntrophaceae bacterium
TCAGCGGGATTTGAGATAGCGATGCCGTCCAATTACATACCATGGGGCGGTCTGGGGCCGGAGGAGAAACAGCGCAAATGTTTTAAGCTCGCGCAGGAAAAGATTTCCCGTATCGCGGTCAGGATAAAAGAAAAGGCGATTATGCCCGTTGAGAAGGGTCCTCTCTGGCAGAGAATTTTATTTACCGCTATTTATAATATGAGTTTTCCTTATGTGCCCAAAATGGACAAAAAGTTCTGGGTCGATGACAAATGCAATGCGTGCGAAATCTGTTGCAAAATATGCCCGGCCGGAAATATCACCATGCATGAAGGAAAACCTGTCTGGAATCATAGATGTACCCAGTGTTTTGCCTGCCTGCAGTGGTGCCCGCAGGAAGCGATACAATATGGCAAAAGAACCCCCAAATATGAGAGGTATCATCACCCGGAGATTCTTTTGAAGGATATGTTAAAATCGAGGTGATTATCGAGAGCAGATATTATCACGAAGAGTTTGATTTTTACAGCTTCATCAGGCTGCGTTGACGCATTAGTTATGTATAAGTGGCTTGAAACATAATAAGAGGGTCGCCATGGGCTGGGTTTTCCGCCGGTGATTCAAAATCAGGAGGTTAGATATACAAGATGACTGAAAAAAACTTTGAATCTGATCTCTATGCAAAAGACAATGACACTCTGAGCATGCATGGGCCAGACTTCCTTTTGTGAATCTGGGGATTGTGCCGGAACTTGCTTCAAGTTATTTTTTGCCGCGGCTGCCTGGATTCCAGAGGGCAAAAGAGATAATGTTTTTCGGGGAAAAGATGACGGCCCAACAGATGCTCGAGATGGAAATTGTAAATAAGGTGCTCCCTCATGGAGAACTGATCTCTTACGCCAGGGAAACAGCATTAAAGCACCACCCAAAGGGGCATGGATGGCAGTACGGAGGGGACTCTTATCAGAAAATGAGACCAATATACCTGGATTATAACGCAACCACACCGATCGACCGTGAAGTTTTAGAGGCAATGAAGCCTTACCTCGAAGAACACTTCGGCAATCCCTCCAGTTCTCACTGGTACGGGGTTCAGGCAAAGGAGGCCGTTGAAAAGGCCCGTGGCCAGGTGGCCGATTTGCTGAACTGCAGTCCAGGAGAAATCATCTTTACAAGCGGCGGAACGGAATCCAATAATTTTGCCATCAAGGGCGCGGCCTTCGCGAATCGCCACAAGGGAAATCACATCATCATTTCATCCATAGAGCACGACGCCGTAACGGAGGTATGCAGGTACCTCGAAACAAAGGGCTTCCCCCTGAGTTACGTCCCCGTCGATGAAGCAGGCGTTATAAATATTACGGCACTGGAAAAGACCATCATGCCCGAAACTGTCCTCATCAGTGTAATGCACGCAAACAATGAGGTCGGAACCATCCAGCCGATTCAAGAAATCGCCGAAATCGCCGGAAGACACGACATCATTGTCCATACGGATGCCGCCCAGTCTGCGGGTAAAACAAGAACCGATGTGGACGAACTCGGCGTCGACCTCCTGTCCATCGCCGGGCATAAGATCTACGCACCCAAGGGAATCGGCGCGCTCTACGTCCGCGAGGGAATCGTGCTGGAAAAATTCATGCATGGCGGCGGTCACGAGAGAGACATGAGGGCCGGAACGGGAAACGTAGCGGCAATAGTCGGGTTGGGAAAGGCATGTGAGATCGCAAAACGTGCCCTGGAAGAAAATTGTGCACACATGAAAAGAATGCGGGATCGACTGTTTGACGGCCTGAAAGAAAGGACAAGCGACGTAAGGTTAAACGGCCACCCTGAAAAACGCATTCCGAACACACTGAGCGTGGGATTCCCGAATATAAACGCGTCCCGTCTTTTACCCGAAATGAAAGAAGTTGCGGCTTCGGGTGGCTCGGCCTGTCATACGGGCGCTGCCACTGTATCAAGTGTTCTCGTTGCCATGGGGGTCCCCCGGAATTACGCGAGGGGAACTGTCCGCCTCTCCACGGGCAGGATGACGACGGAAGAAGAAATTGACCGGGCCATTGAGATTATCTCCGGGGCGGTCGAGCGCGAACGTATCAGGCTTTCAATGTAGGCACACAAATCCTGCCCAGATACGGGAAAACAGTCTTCGTATGAAAAGACCTGCGATCTTGAGGATATTTGAGGATGGAAGAAAAACCGAGAGATGAATCTGAAAAACAACCCAAACGGAAGAAGAGCGCGGGACGTTTTATTTTGCCCATCCTGGCGCTGGTATTTCTGTTGTTTGTCGCAGGGCGCCTGGTCTATCTGATGAAGGCGCCCGGCGAGTTGTATCGCCAATACGCATTCCGTGTCACGCGCGAACTCGTCAAGACCGTTACCGAGGCCAAGACTCTGCTGGAAGAAAAGGGTGAAAAAGCCTTTCCTCTTCTGGATAAGATGAGATCTACCCAGATGGGCCTCTATTTATATGTTTATCGCTTATCGGATGGCATGTGCCTTTACCATGGTGAGGACCCGGCGCTGGTTGACACACGGTTGGACAAGTTCACCGATCAGCTTGGAAAGCCGCTGCATAAATTGATCTCCCGCGAGATCAAAAATCCGCTCAACCGGCACGGCTGGGTTCATTTCTACTGGAATCGACCGCATGGCCTTTTTCTGGAATGGAAATCCGCGTGCAATCTCGCGGTGACCTTACCCGACGGCACGGACTGCTATGTCGGTGGAGGTCATTACGGTGTCGGCGCTGAGCTGGAGTTTGCTAGAATTGCTGTCATAAATGCCGATCACCTGCTGAAGACGCGCGGTGAAGAGGCTTTAGCTGAACTGCTTACCCCGGCCGGTCCGTATTTTTTCCACAACACTTCCGTCTTCCTGTTGCGTGAAAACAGTCGGTCGATTATCGACCCGGTTTTGAAGGAACGCTATGAGCGCGATATGCTGGAATTCAAGGACGCAGTCGGACATTATCCGTTCAAGCAACTTTTGCGTAGATTAAAGACTGAGACCGAGGCGCAGGTGGTGCTGTACGCGCACTCTCCTCTGTCGATGAACAACCAGAAGAAAATTATTTATGCGCGACGCTGCACGATGGGTGGAGACCCGGTTATCGTCGGTACGGTGATCGATGCGCCCCGCAGCGCCTGGCAGCAGTAAGGAGTGATACGAATGGCATCAGAAAAACCGGATACTGGACTGGTTTACGGGCAGAATGACGTGCCCCCTGCAGGCCACCTGATCATGTTGAGCCTTCAGCAGGGAATGTTACTGATACTCGGCACCATGCTTCCCGTGCTGTTGGTCAAGGAATTCGGAGGGTCGACTGAGATGGCCATTCGTATGGTCAGCCTGACCATGATAGTTTCCGGGGTGGGAACTATTGTCCAGGCTGTGCGCCTGCGCTGGATCGGTTCCGGCTATCTTTGTCCTAACATTGGCGGACCTTCGTATCTGGCGTTATCCATAACTGCCGTTATCCAGGGTGGGTTGCCGCTGATGCAGGGGATGCTGGTTTTTGCCGGCATTATTGAGATGTTTCTCTCAAGGGTCGTTTCGCGATTGCGCGCCCTCTTCCCGCCGCTTGTGGTTGGAATGACGGTCATGATGGTAGGAGTCAGTATCATACCGATGGCGTTTGCCAACTTTTGCGGTTCGCCCGTTGCCGGTGACGAGGTTATCTGGCAGGACATCGTGGTGGGAAGCGTGACGCTGTTGGTGATAGTGGGGAGCAATCTTTGGGGAAAAGGACAGGTGCAGCTTTATTGCCTGTTGATCGGTATTTTTGTCGGGTGGGGGGTGTCGCTTTGCATTACTCCTTTTGATCCAGCCCAATACCGGATGATCGGCGAAGTTCCCGTGTTCGCCATTCCATTTAAGGGGCTTTCGCAGTTTCGCCTGGCCTTTGACTGGTCGCTTGTCCTGCCTTTTCTGGTGATTTCCATCTGCGGATCGCTCAAGTCCTTCGGCAACCTGCTGGCTGCACAGAAAATCACGCGACCGGATCTGGAAAAACCGGACATGGAACCGATTGCGGGCGGATTGATGGCAGACGGGTTCAGTACGGCCATGGCCGGTTTGATTGGAGCCGTCGCGGTTGACACTTCTTCCAGTAATGTGGGGCTTGCCGCGGCAACGCGTGCGGTGAGTCGCTGGATTGGTGTCTGTATGGGTGTCATGTATATTCTTGCCGGTTGTTTTCCTGTTGTCGCAACCGCTATTGCTCTGGTTCCTTCGCCCGTTATGGGGGCGGCTGTAATTTTCGCTATTTGTTTCATGATTCTGACGGGCATTAAAGAGATGCTTTCAGAACCCATGGACCAGCGCAATATAGCCGTTGCCGGCATGTCTATCTCTTTTGGACTCAGCACGGGTTTCGTACCTGAACTCTTTGCCCAGTTGCCTTCGTTCCTGCAGCCGCTTTTCAGTAACCCCTTGGCGGCAACTACTATTCTGGGGATTATCTTTTATCAGATCTTCCACATTGATGTGAACCTGGCGGCCTGGCTGAAAAAGAAATCGTGATTGAAGAAACAGGTTTCCTTGCCTAAAAATATCACGGAGGTCAATGATGCTTTGGTACTATGATATGTCACGCAGAAAATTTTTGCAGATAATCGGACTTTCCACGGCAGGGGTTGCCTTATCCAGTCGTAAGCTTGAAGCAATAACCTCAATTTCCGGAAAGACAATGAGTGAATCGGGCGAGACTATTCGGATGAAAGAATCTATCGCCCGTGCCGTTCATGATGCCGGCGCTGATGTTGTCCTCTGCGTGCCATCCACCGGAACAGCAAAAATTTTTGACGAATATAATAAAATTACCCCTGAAAATGTTCCATATTCCTATAACGAAGAAGTGGCCTATACGATTGCCCACGGCGCCGGTATGAATGGTAAGCGATCGGCAATCATTATAAAATCTCACGGGATGGCGAAGGCCACCAACAGTGTGATTGATTCTTTGACGGCTGGAACGACCGCCGGATTTGTAATAATTGTAACCTACGATAAAAAAGGCCTGCATTCCGACAGTATTTTCGATTGTAACGATTTTGTGAAAGGGACCGGGATTCCTTTTAAGGTTCCTGAAAATGAGACAGCTTATCAGGATATCCTGGATGGCTTTCGCTGGTCTGAACAGCTCCAGTTGCCGGTTGCGATATTAATTGATTCCAATACGCTGGATAAAGAGGTGAAAAAGCTTACGCTTCGCTCCGCTGTGCCGCAGGTTTCCTGTAACCGGGATCCTTTATGCCATGTCCTTTGCCCGCCGCTGGCGAGTTATCAATCTCAGGTTTTGCAGGCAAAACTGGCGGGTGGAGACTGGAACAAGGTGGAGCGGCCGGTTCCATTACACATCCCTGCCGACCTTTCGCCGAAATGGCAAAAGATGATCCATGATTATATGCCGATATTTCAGGTTTTCCGGCAAATGCGAAAAGAAATGGATTTTGTGAGCGGAGACACCGGCGTCTCATCGCTGTTTGCTTTTCCACCGTTTAACTGCATTGATGCCACTACTTACTACGGTGGCAGTCTGCCGCTGGCAACAGGCGCGTATTTGGCGGGCAGACAGGGTGTTTGGGCGATAACCGGAGATTATACTTTTGTAGCTGCCGGGCACATGGGATTAATTGAGGCGGTCAGTCGCAACATTCCGCTTAAAGTTCTGGTGCTGCATAACGGCTGCGCCATGACCACCGGTGGTCAACCGCTTCCTGATAATGTTTTTAATCATTTAATTTCCGGGTATCAGTCTTATGTAAGATATATAAGATCGCCTTTGGATATTGATTCAATTCGATCCGTCTTAAAACCGGCTGTAGAATCGGACAGGCTCGAAATCATCGTTGCTGATTATGTGAAAGGGCATTGAAGTCGTCTATCTCTTCCAGAATTCGGGGATAAACAGGATTATGACCGTGTATATCTCAAGCCTTCCGGCAAGCATGCAGAAGGAAAGAACCCACTTGCCCAGGTAGGGTATTTCGCTGTAGGTTGCCGAGGGGTTGACGGCGCCGAATCCGGGACCCACATTCCCGATAGTTGCGACAACGGACGAAAATGCCGTCATCATATCCAGACCGAGCATGGTCAGGATGATGGAGGCGACAATGGTCATCATAAGATACAGCATGAAGAATCCCCATATGCTTGCCATGGTTTCGGGGTACACTATCTTCTTGCCAAGTTTTACCGCTGTTACCGCGTGGGGATGGACAAGTCCGTAAAGTTCTTTATAGATGTGCTTCAAGATGAGGAGTATCCTGAGACATTTCATGCCTCCTCCCGTGGAACCCGCTGACCCGCCTATAAACATCAGTACCAGTAGAATGATCTTTGACAGGGACGGCCAGTTATCAAAGTTGGCGGTGGTAAAACCTGTAGTTGTCAGTACGGAAACCACCTGGAACGAGGCATACCGCAGATATCCCCCCGCTTCATAAACTGAGTTTTGTTTCAGACTGATGGTTACTATTATTACTGCGGTCAGAATAATCCCGAGGTACAGGAGCAGTTCACTGTTTTTAAAGATGGCCTTGAAATTCCCTGTGATAAGGCTGTAGTGAAGAGTAAAATTTATTCCGGCGACCAGCATGAAGAATGTAATGATACCATCTATGTATGCGCTGTGAAAATGCGCGATGCTGGCGTCGCTGGTGGAAAATCCGCCTGTGGCCATCGTGGTGAATGTATGACAGATGGAGTTGAATACATCCATTCCTCCAGTGAGCAGCATGATAAATTCAACTATGGAGATGATGATATAAACTATCCACAGTGTACGCGCTGTTTCTGCCACGCGTGGAGTAATCTTGTCTTTCACGGGACTGGGCAGTTCCGCCTTATATAATTGCATCCCCCCCACTCCGAGAAGGGGTAGTATAGCGATGGATAGTATAATGATCCCCATTCCCCCCAGCCACTGTGTCAGTGAGCGCCAGAGAAGTATCCCATGGGGAAGATCTCCTATGTTTGTGATTACAGTGGCCCCTGTAGTGGTGAAGCCTGATATGGATTCGAAGAAGGCATCGCCGAACTGGGGCAGCACGCCTTGTATCATATAGGGGAGAGACCCGAATGACGCCGCGAGAAACCATCCCGTGGCAACAATGAGAAATCCTTCCTTGTGTGTCAGGCTTATCTTTCCGTTAACCGGCCTGAACAGAAAATAGAACAGCGCGCCAATGCAGGAGGTTATTAATAATGAGTAGACAAAGGCGCTGGAATCGCCCTCTCCGTAGTAAAGAGAACAAAACAGAGGGAAAAACATGGTAAGCCCCAGAAACAAAATAAGGGTTCCCAGGATATATAGTATATTTCTTGCGTTCATCCGAAATAATCCAGCTTGACCGTAAGGATCTTCTCGATCTGCGGAATTGAAGAACGGAGAGCCACCAGTATAACGTGGTCTCCCGGAAGTATAACGGAATCGCCTCCGGGAATTATCACTTCATCGTCTCTGGTAATCGCTCCGATAATGGTGCCCTTGGGAAATTTGATATCTTTCAGAGGGGTGTTCGTTATATCGGATGTTTCAAGGGCGATGAATTCAACGGCTTCGGCCTTTTCATCACCGAGGGGCGTCGCGGAGATAACCTTACCCTTCCTTATGAAGTGCAGTATCTTGCCGATACTCGCCCGTCTCGGGTTCATGACACCGTCGATACCCAGTAAGGGAATTAGATGGGCATAGCTGGCCTTATTGACAAGCGCTATGGTCTTTTTGGCCCCCAGCTGTTTTGCCAAGAGGGCGCTCAGGATGTTCGCTTCCTCATCATCGGTAACCGCGATGAAGTAATCGGTATCCTGTATGTTTTCCTCTTTGAGCAGATCCTGGCTTGTTCCGTCTCCATGGAGGCAGATGGCCCTGTCCAGCCTGGAGGCAAGCATTTCGCACCTGTCCTGCCTCTTTTCGATAATCTTTATTGTGTCGACCCCCTTCTTTTCGAGCAGCTCCGCGAGCATGAGAGCCGTGTTACCTCCACCGATGATAAACACCCGTTCCGAGGGTTCCTCCTTCTTGCCGAAGAATTTCAGCATATTCCGTACATTCTCAGATTTGGCAAATACAAAGAGGCGGTCTCTTTCTTTGATCACCGTCTTCCCGGAGGGTATGATGGGTTCATTTTCACGCGTGATAGAGGCAATAAGAATATCCTCTCCATACTGGTATATCTCCATGATTTGCTGAAGGTTCTTTCCTACTGAACTGCACTCTGAATCCACATAGAATGATACGAGCTTGACCCTGCCCTCGGAGAAATCTATTACCTCTGAAGCCCCGGAGTACTCCATGAGGTTAATAACGTCATTCACCGCCTCCCGTTCCGGATTTATACAGAGGTCTATGTTGAGATGGGACTTGTCGAAGAGCGCCGAATCCCTATTCAGGTCGGGGTTTCGTATCCTCGCGATCTTGAACGGAGACGTTGACTGCGCGGAGGCAAGGAGGCATGCCACTATGTTGGTCTCATCACTATCGGTGACGGCAACAACCATCTCGGCCTGACTCAGTTTCGCCTTCTTCAGCACCTGCGGGCTGCTTCCACTGCCCACGATGGTCTGCACATCCAGATTTTCGGAGACATGCTTCAGGCGATCTTCATCTTTGTCGATAATAATGATATCATTTCCCTCTTTAGAGAGAATATCTGAAATATTATAACCGACTTCCCCTGCTCCTATGACAATGACTATCATGTTTATGCAATCCTCACAAATGCAGCCTGATCTATTATATCAACCGCAATCCTGTCCTTTACGCTTACCTTAAACTCGTGCATACCCAGGACGACTTCATCAAGGAAGTTACTATCACTCATCACTATCATGTCGGATATTCTATCCTTCTGTTCCCGATCACAAAAATCGAACACTCCCGATATCATTGCCACCGTCATCCTGGACATCTCCAGATTACATCTGCCGGAACAGGGGATGTCAAAAACCAGGTCGGCACATTCTATCTCACTGAGCGTCTGCGAGATAGTGGATCCAGCCGTATATAATTTTTCATATGTCAATTGAGTTGATTCTCCCAGGCCTATAAGGAATATCTTTGAGGAAGGCATCCGATGATTGGAAAAGATGAGGGTCTTCTCCATGAAAGCACCGGTGATTCTGCCTTCCACAATCAGCTTTGATATCAGACCATTCAGACGCCAATCCGCAAGACCGCAATACCCCCTTGGAGGCTTTTCATCAGAGAAAACTCCCAAGGCCAAACCGTCATATGACAACGCATCCAACGATTCTGACAATACCTTAATTTTCATCTTTTCCCCAGAGCTTCACATACATGGCATCAAGAATGCCATTTATAAAAGAACCCGAGTTGTCCGAACCATAATTTTTTCCTATGTCAATCGCTTCGTTCAGTGTCACCTTCGGGGGGATATCGTCGCAGTACAGGAATTCACAAACCGCCATTCTGAGGATATTTTTATCCACCGTCGACATGCGTTCCAGTGACCAGTGCTCGGAACAATTTTTTATAAGAGCATCTATTTCTTCAATATGATCCAGGGTAGATTTTATCAACTGCGTGGAGAATTCAACCAACTCCTGCGGCATTCCAAAGCTATCCCGGAAAAGCGCTATTGCTTCATCAACATCGATCTTCGAAGCATCAATCTGGTAGAGAACCTGCAGGGCAATCTCTCTGGCCTTCCTTCTGTGACCCATTAATTCCTCTGGTTAGGATAGTAATTACAGCAGCTTAAAAAGGTTGGCCATTTCGATGGCTGATATGGCTGCATCCCATCCTTTGTTACCTGATTTTGTTCCAGCCCTCTCTATAGCCTGTTCTATCGTGTCGGAGGTAATGATACCGAAAACAACCGGCATCTCTGTTTCCAATGTTACAGACGCGATACCCTTGGACACCTCGGAACTTACATACTCAAAATGAGGAGTGGCACCCCTTATCACGGCTCCAAGGCATATAATCGCATCAAAGCTGCCGCTCTTTGCAAGCTTCTTTGCCACAAGCGGTATTTCAAAGGCGCCTGGAACCCTTACGATACTGATATCTTTTTCATCCGCGCCCGATCTTTTAAGGGCATCCAGCGCCCCTTCTATGAGTTTTCCGCAGATGAAATCATTAAACCGGCTGGCTACTATACCAAACT
>CAZSYH010000067.1:0-9687 GCA_964610735.1 uncultured Syntrophaceae bacterium
CGATTATCGGGAAATCTTTAATAATCTCAAGTGTAGTACGATTTATATCGAGTCGTAAGTCGGTAATCGGATTAATATGGATAAAACGATTTCCCACAGGAGTCATAGCGACAACAATTGATATTATTCCCAGCCAAACAACCATGATCTTCTTATTCTTACATAATAGGATAGCTGACAGGAACAGGGCCAATGCGGTGCTGCGTGTCTGCGTCAGAACACTTAAAATACATAGTGGAACTAGACATACAAGGGAGATTATTTTAACGTATAAAGTGCCAGTTGTAACTATGTAGTACAGGGAAAAGATTGCGGCAGTCACTGTAATGAATCCAATCTGGTTGACTGCTATTTCGGTAAGTCCCGGCAGAAGCTTTGTGAAAAAACTGTTGCCCAGCATGAAATAAAAATAATATATCTCTCCTATTGAAAATATAGTGGCGGAGATTATTATAACCCATGAAAGACCGATAAGCCGCTTTCTGGAATTAAAGAAATTAATCAAAATGTAATAGATGGCAAGATAGTTCAGAAGATGCGCACGAAAATCATGGATGCTGTTCCCTTTGTCGAGGGCGAAGAACAGACCGATAAATACCCAGGCGGTAAAGAGCGCGAAAGGAAGAGTAAGTGGCGACTTAAAGGAAAATTTAATTTTCTTAAAATAAATTAGAATAAGGACAATAAAAAACGATGAGTAAAAACATATTTCTTTAATGGCCGTTGTGTGGGGGAAGGGATTGAAAAAGATAAATATCCCCATCAATATAGGAACACTCAACCTCAGAAGATCAAACACTCCTTCGCTTGTTTTAAGATTCTCTATCTGTAGTGCCGAATAATTGAGAATTTTACTGCGCAACCTTATTATCCTTTTTTAGTAACTGTTTCTCACAACAGACTAACAAAAAATTCATTATCTTAATCGGATTATAACTGTGATATGTCGCTGCGCCGTATAACATAATTCAGGTGGTTTTATCAAACAATGAATGAGAAAACACCGCTTTCGGTGGCAATCATCACAAAGGATGAAGCAGAGATCACACCCGTGGATATTTGAGGAAGGAACCTTACTCCAGCTTTTTTGCCTCGTCTATCAGCATTACAGGAATGCCATCTTTTATTTTGTACATCAGCTTGCAGTTATCGCAGATAAGCCCGTCTTCCGTTTCATTGAGGTAAACCTCTCCCTTGCATTTCGGGCAGGCTAAAATATCCAGCAGTTCTTTACTTATGGTCATGTTTACTCCTTTTACATTAAAGTTTCCCTGACCCTGGCTCATCGGAGGAGAGGGCTTTGAGATTATCAAAAATATACCGAATACCCGATCATTCCAAAATGTGTATTAATGCCCCCATTTGGATCCTGAAGAGAGGCATTGGATATATGTCGAAATCTGTATTCCAGATTAAGTGACGATTTTTCTGTCAAGAAAAACGAGATGCCGGCACCGATCGTGTCGGAGAATATAAAACCGTTAGCCTGATCAGTTATCTTGACAGTTATATAATGAGGACCCATGGATCCAAAGATATAAGCGGATATTTTTTCTGTAACAGGATGCATGTATTTTAGACCAACACCAACTCCAATTTCAATATCCGTTTCAGGGTTAAAGGCCGGATTGATTTGCGGTTCGACATACAATGAAAGAGTCCCTCGATGATTTTCCAGATTCGGAATAAATCTCTTTAAGTCACAACCGAGATGCCAGATTAAAAGAATCGGTTCATAATGTCTCCCCTCCGATATGTCTCCCGTGCCCCAACCTATTATAATTCCCGATTCCGTCAACAGCCGGTTATTGCATGAACTCACATCGGTTGTGTCTGCCGCGGAATACGCGGAAAAGGACAGGATTATTACCATTATCAGTCCGGCCAGCGCAGCCTTGCATCGCATGTAATCCCCAAAAATAATTTCAGCCTCTGCTCTTTCTCAGAATTCGTTATCCGATTTACGATTCACGATTTATGATTTCCTTCACCGCTTCAAATACCTCATCCACACCAATTTCTTTCATGCATTTTTTCGTGTCACATTTTTTCAAAAAACAGGGACTGCAGGGCATTTCCTTTCGCACAACTATGTGACCTTTGCCATATGGCCCCGTTCTTGATGGATCGGTAGGCCCGAAAAGCGCCACAGTCGGGGTGTTCACAGCCGCCGCGATATGCATGGGACCCGAATCAGTTGTGATGAGAAGTCTGGACAAGCTGTACAAGTATGCCAGATCTCTGAGGGTTGTTTGACCTTCCAGATTTATGGAGGGGGAAGTCATCATGGATTGAATCTGTTCGATGCTTCCGTGACCTTTGCTTCCCGTAAAAACGATCTTGTATCTTAACTCTTTTGCAATTCTGTCACACAGTCGGGCAAATTTGTCATCTTCCCAGAGCTTAGTGTCCCAGAATGCCACGGGGTTTATTGCCACAAAAGGCTCGGCAATGTCAATATCGTTTGCCTTCAAAAGCGCTTCAACCCTGATTTTATTTTCTTCTTCTATCGGAATATAAAATTCCGGGTTGTCAATATCGGCGCCCAGATAACGAATGAAATCGAGGTAACGGTCGGCGGCGTGTTTTTCCATGTCCTCGGGAATCCTTTCGTTGAGGAAGAGACCTGAAAGCTCCTGCATGCTGTCGTAGCCCAGTTTCCTTTTGCCGCCGCTGAGAAGAACAATCATGGAACTCTTGAACAGGCCGTGAAAATCGATTACAAGGTCGTATTCTCGATCTCTCAGCGTCTTGACGAATGATCGAATTTCGGTAATTGTTGTTTTTATATCGTGAAGTTTTTTCAGGTCCTTGACCCAGCGCTTTCGCCTGGAGACAATTATCCTGTCCAAGTGGGGATGACCGCTAATAATATCCGATGAGGTCTCCTCTACTACCCAGGAAATGTGGGCCTTCGGATAGAGCTTTCTCAGGGCCGCGAGGGACGGCAGGGTATGGACGACATCGCCTATAGCGCTCAGTTTTACGATAAGGATATTCACTTTTTTTGATCCTTCATTATCCATTCTGCCGCGGCGAGGATATCTTCCGCGATAAAGGCCGGCTTTATATCGGAAGTTACTACGTTTTTCCCATAACCTGTTCTTACGAGTATCCCCCTGGCCCCGACATTGTTAGCGACCTCTATATCCTTTGCCATGTCGCCCACCACATAGGAAGAAGACAGGTCAATGTCGAGTTCTTCAGACGCCCTTATAAGCATTCCGGGGGCGGGCTTCCGGCAATCGCATGATATCCTGTACCTGCCGACCCCCTCTGTAGGATGATGGGGGCAATAGTAAAATCTGTCAATAAATGCACCCTTTTCCCGAAAGATTTCATTTATCCTTGCATGGACGGAGTTCACAAAATCTTCATCGAAAAACCCCCTCGCCACACCCGACTGGTTTGTGACAACCACCACCTTCATCCCCGCCTCATTTATCATCCGCACGGCATCAAATGCCGCGGGGAATATTCTCAGCTGCTCAAGGCTGTCAAGGTAGCCCACTTCTTCATTGATCGTTCCATCTCTGTCTAAAAAGACGGCCTTGTTTTTTTTCATGATGCACAGTTTCCGGTTATCAGTATTTAGTCAGATCTTCCCTTAGTTCAGGGGTGAACCTTTGAACTTTCATCCTGTTAATCTGAGCCGTTATCAATCAACAATGTAAGCGCAGGATGAAATAAGCGCCATTATCCCAGATTATTTCCAGCTTCGGTATTACTTTTTGTAATTTCTCAACCCTTCTCCTGTATTTTGTTACACAGTAAATATCCCCTTTTTCTTTACATAACTCGAAAAACTTCTCTGATGACAAGAAATAACGGGACCGTTCATCCGGTGGAAGTCGTCTGATTCCGTAATCCAGTTCTCCGAAATCGTCAACGACAGGCGTTCTGCTCTTATTGTAAAAATCAATCCCATAGAGATTAATCCCGTACTGGTACAACTCCTGGTCGGCAGGAATGGAGGTCTTGATTGCCTGCGAAACAGGATAAGCTGATTTATATGGTGTCAAAAAATGAGAGGCGGGAAATACAAGTGACCCCAGGAAAAGGGCTGAAAGGAGGTAGGCTGTCAAAAACCAGCCCTTATTCCATTTCCTCTTTATAATATCAGGCAGAAATATAATCAGGACTTGTAATGAGATGGGCAGAATTACAAAAGGAATCCACTCACTGCCCGCGACGGCATGTTCTTTTAAGAAAGGGGGGACGCATAATGCGATTATAAATAAGCAAGACTGCAAGATAACAGGAGAATTGAGAAGAACCCTTTTTACCCTTGTTTCTTTCTGAACAATCTCCCGGCTTTCGTGCAATTCAAAAAGATGACCGAAAATGACTGCAATTGGCAGGAAGGCAGGTATAATATAGGGGATCAGTTTGGATGAAGAGACAGAGAAGAACAGAAAAATAAAAATTGTCCATGTCAGGAGAAAACGTATATCGACTTGCTGCCAGAGACGAGTCGTTTTCCCTGAGACTCCCTTTATTGCCTGAAATAAAAACGCGCACCAGGGAAGAGTGCCCAGTATAATGATGGGTATATAGTAATAGAATGGACCACTTTTGCGAGATATGTCTGTTGCATATCTCAGTAACTGTTCATGGATGAAAAAGAACCACAGGAAATCTTTGTTCGCCTTCTGAACGAGAATGATCCATGGACATGATATGGCAAGGAAGATAAGCATTCCACCCGGCGAAAAAAGCTGTAAAATATCTCGCCATTTCTTACAAATGATGAGCCACAGAATCAGTATGGCGAAGGGAAACACTATGCCTATCAACCCCTTTGTCAGAAAGGCCAGGGCGCTGGCGATGTAAAGAAGATAAACCCAGATCTTTTTCTGATGATCTCCCTTGATATATCGATATCCTGCCCAAGTGGCGAGGCAGACGAAAAAGGCAAGGGGTATATCCAGTATATTTATTCTTCCAAGTGCAAAATGGTACAGAAATGTGCTTAAAACCCCCGCTGAGTACAGCCCTGTCCTTTCACTGGCAAAGAAAATGCCCATAAAATACACGAGGATAATACATCCCCAGGCACAGAGACCCACGAAAAGCCTTGATGAAAAATCGTTTTCACCGAATATTTTGAATGACAGAGCTGTTGCCCAATAACAGAGAGGAGGTTTTTCGAGATAGATTACATGGTGTAAATGAGGCGTGATATAGTCTCCTGTACTGTTCATCATGCTTGGAATATCGCTGTATCGGGCCTCATCAGGCTCCATTAACGGCATAGCCGGCAACAGAATGATATAAAGAAACAGAGGAACAATAAATAGAAACAGAATTCTGGCTTTCATCTTTTTATTCCCTGTCCATCCTGATTCTCAGGTAGACTATTCTTGAAATTGAGTTTCTGCCTTATGTCCGAGAATGAAAATTTGTTAAATGGCAAAAATATCAAGCCCAGAACAACAATGATTCCTATACTCAAGAAATGAAGCACTATGGCATATGTAAGCGCGTCGGTTTTGGATATCCCGAATAGATTTAATCCCAGGATACAGAAAAAGTGCCAGTTTCCTACGAATCCGGGTGCAGTCGGTATTGTAATACCCAATATGATAATGACCATCAAAACGAAGGCAGCAGACAGGGGGAGATTAATATCAAAGGCAAAGAAGAGCATATATATGGCTGAGGCATCAATGCCCCATATCAATATAGATAAAAAGGCTAAAAAGAGTATTAATTTCCCGTTGGAAATGATCTCGAACCCGTCGATAAGATGGTTGACCAACTCCACTAATTTAAGATAGCTTTTCCCGGGCAGTTTTTTTAGAAGGGGAGTTAATATCCTGAGTGAGGAATCCCTTTTATAAATACATAAAATTATAAAACCGAGAAAAGCCAGGGATATGAAAAGGAAAATTATACTGGTTTTGATCAGCCATGGCGGCAGTGATGTGTATGAAACTACAATAAAAAATGTCAGCAATACGGTCAGGCTGTCAAACACACGTTCTACCAGAATGGTCCCCACTGCCGAGGTCATTTTGATATCTTTTTGGTTACTGATGAGGTAAGGCCTTGCAAGCTCACCGATTCTCGCCGGAATGGCTATGACGGCCAGAAAACCCACACTGGTAACAGAAAAGAGGGAAAACTGATCAACCTTCTTAACAGGGTTTAAAATAATACCCCATCTATAGGATCTCAGAACTTGCATCAAGATCAGTAATCCCACAGTATAAAAAAGATAAATCGGGTTCGCGGCCTTTATTCCGCTGACAACTCCCTTGAGGTCAATACCTTTAAATGACAGGTAGATAAATAAGGAGCTTATAAGGATTCCCAGGATAAGTTTTTTGATCATAGCGCATTGTCACAAAATACATAGACTTAAAATAGTATATACAGCGATATTTTTGGTTTTTCTCAGGGGCTGATGACCTGTGTGTAAAATGAATCAGAGATCATATACCAGTCAAGGGACAAAAAAGGAAAGAAAATTCTAAATGCACCGGAGTGTTTCTGCCTTATTCCTGCACCCACTTTCTAATTGACAAACAATTGTTGATTCCTTATAGTTCCGCACACGCGCAGAAAAGCGCAGCAGGGGGTCATGTCTCAACTCGTAATGGGGAGGATACTCTGTCTGACGTAGGGAAAGTGTGTTATAGAAGTTAGACAGGGGAAGTAGGCCATGAGAAACAAGTTTCTGCCATTTTCGCGTCCATCTATAACGGAGGAAGAGATCGCCGCTGTGGGTGATGTGCTTCGTTCGGGATGGATTACTACGGGGCCGAAGTGTGCCGAGTTTGAACAGAAGTTTTGCGAGTATATTGGGTGTGATGGCGCGGTTGCGCTCTCTTCGGGAACGGCCGGAATGCACCTCATACTCCGGGTTCTTGGCATAGGGCCGGGCGATGAAGTCATTACGCCGTCCATGACATGGGTCTCTACCGTAAATCTCATTGTCCTTGCAGGTGCAACTCCCGTATTTGCTGATATTGACAGAGACACGTTAATGGTTTCGCGTGACTCTATCGAGAAGTGTATTACCGACCGGAGTCGGCTGATTGTACCCGTCCACTTCGCCGGGGCTGCGGCAGATATCGGTCCTATCCGCCAGATGGCCGCTGACAGGGGCATTTCCCTTGTTGAGGATGCGGCACACGCTCTGGGCACTGAATGCATGGGTGAACGTGTTGGCAGTAGTGGGACATCAATTTTTTCCTTTCATCCCATAAAGAACATTACTACGGGAGAAGGAGGCATGTTCTGTTCCAATGATAAGGAACTCCTAGAACACATTCACCGTTTGAAGTTTCACGGACTTGGCGTGGATGCGTTTGATCGCCATACACAGGGCCGGTCTCCTCAGGCCCAGGTGCTGGAGCCGGGATACAAATACAACATGACGGATATATCGGCGGTTCTGGGATTGAGTCAATTGGCGCGTGTGGACAATTTTAATAATAAGAGAACTGAACTGGCCATGAGATACCGTGAGAGGCTGTTGGATATAGATGAGATCCTGCCTCTTTCGGATCCATCCTACGACATGAAGCATGCCTGGCACCTGTTTGTCATAAGACTGGATGTCGACAGGGCAGGAATCACCCGGGACGCTTTCATGCACGAATTAAAACAAAGGAATATTGGGACGGGGATTCACTTCCTTGCCGCGCATCTTCAGAAATACTATATCGAATCAATGGGCACTCACCGCGGCATGTTGCCCAATACGGAATGGAATTCCGACCGGATATGTTCACTACCCCTTTTCCCGGAAATGAACATGGCTGATGTGGATGACGTGGTAGATGCGATAAAAGATGTCCTGAGTCTGAGATGACATGCAAGAAAAAATGAACGAAAATTCAAAATCCAATATATCGGTTGTTATTCCCGTGTTTAACGAGGAAAAAAATCTCGAAGAACTCATCAGGCGATGCCTTGATGCCTGTAGTCCGATGGGACCCCAGTTCGAGATTATCCTTGTGGATGACGGGAGTACCGATGGGTCATCTGAAAAGATTATAACAGCGGCAAAACAGAACCATGGCAAAGTTGTTGGATTATTTCTCAGCAGGAATTATGGTCAGCATGCGGCGATTATGGCCGGATTTGCCGAGTCAAAGGGCGATATTGTTGTGACCCTTGATGCAGATCTTCAGAATCCGCCCGAGGAAATTCCCAGACTGGTTAACAGAATCGGAGACGGATTCGATGTGGTCGGCAGCGTTCGTGTCTCGAGACGCGACAGCCTTTTCCGGAGGATTGCCTCCTTCATGATTAACAAGGCAACACAAAAAGCCACTGGAGTCATGATGCACGATTACGGGTGCATGCTGAGGGCCTATCGTCGGCACATCGTGAATGCCATGCTTGAGTGTAACGAGCGAAGCATTTTTATTCCCGCTCTTGCTAATAGTTTTGCTCATAATACGACGGAAATAGAGGTAAAGCATGACAAACGCTCCGAGGGGGACTCAAAATACGGGTTATGGAAGCTGATTAATCTCCAGTTTGATCTCTTGACCGGCATGACGACCTTCCCTCTACGCCTCTTGAGCGTCCTTGGCGGGATTATATCTGTGGTCGGAGTAGGGTTCGGCGCGTTTCTTTTTGTGATGAGATTGCTTTATGGGCCTGAGTGGGCAGCAGAGGGAGTTTTTACATTGTTTGCCATCCTTTTTATCTTCATAGGCGCGCAGTTCATAGGGATGGGCCTCCTCGGCGAATACATTGGGCGGATTTATTATGATGTCAGGGCACGTCCCCGCTATTCTGTAAGTCGAGTTGTGGGCAGAAGCAACCTGGAAGAATTAAAAGCTCCAGGATCAAAATCCAAGACAGGATGATAATATGAAAGCTGTAGTTTTGGCCTATCACAACATTGGTTGTGCCGGCATTGAAGCACTACTGCGAGGCGGCTTTGAGATCGCCGCAATATTTACGCACAAAGATGATCAGAACGAGAACATATGGTTTGATTCCGTTGCGGAATTTGCTGCATCAAGGAACATCCAGGTCTTTGCTCCTGAGGATATCAATCACCCCATGTGGGTTCGAAAGATAAAAGAACTGGAACCTGATATCATCTTTTCTTTCTACTACCGCCATATGGTCGGGCCATCCATACTGGAGATTCCCCCGGCGGGATGTCTCAACCTCCACGGATCTCTTCTCCCCGGGTATAGGGGACGGAGTCCGATTAACTGGGCCCTTGTAAATGGTGAGAAGGAAACCGGTGTAACACTTCACTATATGACACTGAGGCCGGACAACGGCGATATAGTCTGCCAGGAAAAGATCCGGATCTCTGATGATGACACGGCAATATCTCTTCATGAGAAGGCAGTCGCGGCATCTTCCAGGATGCTCGATGGAATCCTCCCACAAATAAAAGACGGACCGGCGCCGCGCTATCCCCAGGATCACTCGCATGCAACATATTACGGCGGGCGACGTCCCGGGGACGGAGAAATAGACTGGAGAGGTACCGCATCCGAAGTCAGGAACCTGATCAGGGCAGTAACACGTCCCTATCCCGGCGCGTTCAGTTATGTGGGTGACAGGAAGTGTTTTTTCTGGAAGGTTTCAGAACACCCTGAAAGCGGAACAGCGTTTGCTCCCGGTACAATCGTTTCAGTAGATCCCTTTGTGATCGCGTGTGGTAAAGGGGCCGTGCGAGTGGATTTCGCACAACCGGAAGGG
>CAZSYH010000068.1:0-9674 GCA_964610735.1 uncultured Syntrophaceae bacterium
CAACTCTGATAAATTTTCCCCCACTATATGGGAGAAGTGGGATGCCAAAGCAGGCTTCGGGGAATTAACCCCTCTTTAGAACAACTTTGCCGGCATTCGGCAGGGGACTTTGTGGCATGAAACTGAAGAAACTGGAGATACTCGGATTCAAATCTTTCAGGGACAAGACTCCCATCGACCTTTCCCGTGACATTAACGCCATCGTGGGCCCGAACGGTTGCGGGAAAAGCAACATTGTGGACGCCATACGGTGGGTTATGGGCGAACAGCGTGTCACGATGCTCCGCGGGAAGAAGATGGAGGATGTTATATTCAACGGAAGCGACGACGCGCCCGCTGTGGGCATGGCGGAGGTATCCATAACCCTGGAAAGCAATGGGCTCAGGGTACCGGAAAAATACGCCGACTACAGAGAGATTACTGTCTCACGAAAGATATTCCGCGAAGGCGAAGGTGAATATTACATAAACAAGGTACCATGCCGTCTCCTTGACGTGAAGGAATTCTTCATGGATGCGGGCGTTGGCGCGAGAACCTACTCCATAGTGGAACAGGAAAGAATAGCGAGTCTCGTCGAAGCAAAGCCGGAGGAGAGGCGACAGTTCATCGAGGAAGCGGCGGGGATTATGAAATACAAGACAAGAAGGGACTCCGCCTCTCGGAAGATGGAAGCTACAAAGCAGAACGTAACCCGTGTCAATGACATCCTGAGAGAGGTGCTCTCCCAGTTGAATGCCACTTCAAGACAGGCAAAAAAGGCTGAAAGATACAGGGCTTTGAAAAAAGACATAAAGGATTGTCAGCTATCCCTCTCTCTGCAGACTTACGCGGAGATGTCCTTAAAGATAAAGGAACTTGAACGCTTACGCATTCCCCTGAATGAAAAATCTCTTGAGATCCAGACGGAACTGAAGACGCTGGAATCTTCGATAGAGGACATCCGGACGCGGTTCATCGAAAGCGAAGATGTGATAGGGGCTCTCCAGGACACATACTACGGCGTAAAGAACGAGATAAACATAAGGGAACAGAAAATAGAATTTGCCAAAAAGACCATCTCTCAACTGGTGGATAAGAAAGAAAAGAACATTGATGAAATTGAATCTCTCAGAGAACGAAGAGGGGAAACAGAGAAGGAGATAGCCCTCTTGAAAAGACAGACAGCCGAATCGGACGAGACAATCGAGAGCATAAGAGATTCCATCGCCGGTGATCGGGAAGCCACCGACATCCTGAAGGCGGTGGAAGTGGAACTGAGCGAAGAACTGGACAGAGCGAAATCCAAGCATATCGACACGATAACCGAGAACGCCAGGCTGGGCAACCTCCTTTTGTCTCTCACAAAAAACCTCGAAGACCTGAAGAGAAAGGCTGAGAGGGAATGCGGGGAGATAGATGAGAACAATAAAAAGCTCATCGTCTTGAGGAACAACCTGTCCACTGTAGAATCCAACTTGTCGTCGGACATGGAGAGGATCGAGCTCCTCAAGAAAAAGGAGAAAACCACGGGAGAAGATCTCGCTACCGCGAGAAATAATCTCAAGGCGGCAGACGAGCGTATTGCAGCGATCAGGGAAGAAGCGGGGGCAAAGACCTCCCGGCTCACCTCCCTGAAACAGCTTCATGAAAGACATGAATGGTGTAATGAAGGCACACGCCATGTATTAGAGGCGACTCGCGACCACTCACTGGAGGGAAATATCCGTGGACTGATGGCGGATTATATCAAAGTCCCGAAGGAATATGAGGCTGCGGTTGAGGCTGTCCTGGATGACAAACTCCAGTATGTCATTGTCGGAAGCCAGAAAGATGGCATGAAGGCTATTGACTACCTGAAAAATCATTCTTCCGGAAGAGGAACCTTTATGCCATTGGATAATAGCAGAAAATCTTTCCCCTCCCGATCAGACTGTCCCGAAGGAGTCTTCAGGCTTTGCGATCTTGTCAACGCCACAGACGAGGGATTCAGTGATGTTGTCCATCTCATCCTGGAAAACATCCTGCTGGTCCCCGATCTGGACACCGCCACGCGCCTGTGGCGGGATACCGGTTTCACGGGAACTTACGTCACGCCTGAAGGAGACGTAATAAGACCGGACGGAACGCTGACAGGCGGAAGCGAAAACGGCGGGAGCTCTTCGCTGGGCGGCAGGAGAGAAATCACGGAACTGGAGGAACAGGTTAAAGATCTGACGCGTATTTTTGAAGGCAAAAAAGAAGAAAGAGATGAGTTGAACGCCGTTATATCGCGCATGGAAAGTGAAACAACACAGCTGCGGTCGGATATACATGGGTTGGAACTGGAGGTCAACGGCCGGAGAAAAGATGTGGAAAGACTGGAAGGAGAAATCAGGTGGATCGAGCAGCGCATTAATGTGCTTGCCTTCAACAGGGAGAACCTTGAGTCCGAGGAAACAGTTACTGTGGAAAAGACAGCGGATGTCAAGAACGAGATGGCGTCTCTCAAAAGTAAAGTGGAGGCCGGTGACAGACGTATCCTGTCCACACAGGAGAAGTGGAAAGAGGCCAGGAGCGAACTGGAGGGGAACGAAAGAACCCTGACCGAAAAGAAAATCCTCCTGACATCCATAGAAGAAAAAGCAAAATCGGGAGTTGAAACTCTCTTAAGGCTGGAAAGGACAATATCCGAGATAGATACCCGCATAGAATCCATGGTCGGCGACGTTGACGCCTGCGAGACAAAGACGGTGGAAGCCATAGAGAGCATAGAAGATGAAAAAGAAAACCTGAAGGTCCTTTACAGTCGACACATGGAGGCCGGAGAAGATCTTGCCGGAAAAAGAGAGGACCACGGGAGAGAGAACATCATCCACAAACAGAAAGAGCAGGAAATCCAGAAGACTAGAAAGATATCTGAAGGCCTTTCACGGCAGATGAATGAGATGGAAATGGAGGTACGCGAAGCGGTCATCCAGGCCGAAGCGCTGAAAGAAGGTGTGAGTGAAAAATTCAGCGTCGATCTGGATACACTTCTCCCGGGATTTCAGACGATGGACAAATCCGACGCGGAAGAATTGAGGAAAAAACTTGAGACACATAAAAAAAGGCTGGAAGAGTTCGGAGAGGTGAACCTTCTGGCCCTCAGCGAACATGAAGAACTCAAGGAACGTCACGATTTCCTGGCAACCCAGATAAAGGACCTGAATTCCTCGCTGGACACCCTCCAGAAAACCATAACGAGGATTAACCAGATATCCAGAAAGAGGTTTTCGGAAACCTTTGAAGCCGTGAACCACCATTTCAGGAAGGTATTCCCCAGACTTTTCCCGGGAGGCCAGGGATCTCTCCATCTGACCGATGAATCGGATATGCTGGAAACAGGCGTGGATATAGATATACAGATCCCGGGAAAGAGAAAACAAAACCTGTCTCTCCTGTCAGGAGGCGAAAAGGCCCTCGCCGCCGTGGCCTTGATATTCTCTATCCTCATGCACCGTCCGTCGCCCTTTCTGATCCTCGATGAGGCGGACGCGCCCCTTGACGACGCGAACATCTCTCTCTTCAGGGAACTGGTGAAAGATATCTCGGCAAATTCCCAGATCATATTCATAACCCACAACAAAAACACCATGGCGGCCGCCGACAACCTTATCGGAGTAACCATGGAAAAGAATGGGATATCCACCACGGTCTCCGTCAGCATGAATTGACGCTTCCGGAGATCCGCCCCTCCACAGAAATCTTGAGAGACACCACGTACTTGCTATCACCGGAAAAGTCGTTTATAACTGAACCGCATTGAAGCTCCCCGCAACTCGTTACGGGAAATCTTCGACTGTTTAAGGAAAATGTTGATTTTGATTTATATTCGATCGCTAACCCGCCGTAACCATAGGGCTTAGCTATCGCTGTTCAGCTTAAGATAACTTTCAAAAAGCGGAAATACAAAAAAGGATGTAAAAACCCGGGAATGGAAAACAACGACAAAAGTTTTTTCTCAAGACTTCAACAGGGTCTGTCAAAGACAAGAACGGGTTTTATTAGAAACCTGGACGAGATGATCTCCGGAGAAAAGATTATCTCTGAAGATATATTTGAAGATATTGAAGAGATCCTGATAGGGGCTGATCTGGGACCCTCCTTCACCTTTGACCTGATTGAAGAGATGAGATCCATGGCAAAGAGGAATGAACTCGCGAGTCCGGACGCGCTCAGAAAATTGATGAAAGACAACATGATAGACATCCTCAAAAAGTGCGAATCGCCATTGCGAATCCCCGTAGGTGAGACGTATACGATTATGGTGGTCGGTGTGAACGGAACGGGAAAGACCACCACGATAGGAAAGATGGCATCCCGCTTCAAGAGGAACAAAATCCCCCTGCTGCTGGTCGCGGCCGATACATTCAGGGCCGCGGCGATTGAACAGCTCGGAATATGGGCTCAGAGAGTCGATGCCCCGCTTATCAAACAGAAGATGGGAGCGGATCCATCCGCGGTTGTCTTTGACGCGATCCACGCGGCAAAATCGAGGAAGGCCGTCATGCTTATCGACACCGCGGGCAGGCTGCACACAAAGACCAATCTTATGGATGAGCTCAAGAAGATCAAACGCATCATGGGCAGAGAACTGCAGGGCGCTCCGCATGAGACCCTTCTCGTCCTCGACGCGACCACTGGACAGAACGCCGTTTTGCAGGCAAAAATGTTCCACAAGGAGATCGGCATCACCGGGATAGCCCTCACAAAACTGGATGGTACGGCTAAGGGAGGAATCATAATCCGAATAGCCCGGGAGCTGGAGATACCGATCCGATACATAGGCGTCGGCGAAGGTCTGGACGACCTGCGGCGTTTCAAGAGCGAAGAGTTTGTAGACGCCCTGTTCGGATAGCGGGCACATCATGGCAAAAATATTCGCGACAGGTGACATTGATGGCAGTTTATGGCGGCTATCTTACATGAGTAGAAAACTCCCATCAAGAAAGATATACCAGGCATAGACATGAAGATCATCGAATGTATCCCCAATTTCAGCGAGGGAAGAAATCCCGAGATTGTAGAGGCTATTGTTAACGCCGCCGCCCAGGTCGAGGGTGTCAAGGTACTGGATTTCAGTATGGACAGTGATCACAACAGGAGCGTGTTTACATTTATCGGTTCGCCTGAAGCCACATTGCGCGGAGCGATTGCGGCCTGTGACAGGGCTGCCGCTTTGATAGATATGAGAAAACACACTGGCGCTCATCCCCGCATCGGCGCTGTTGATGTGGTCCCCTTTGTTCCTCTGGAGGGATCGGATATGTCAGACGCGGTGGAGACTGCACACGGGTTTGGACATATATTCAGCAGGAAGAACAACGTCCCCGTCTACTTCTATGGAGCGGCTGCGCTGGATCAGCAGAGGAAAAGACTGGCAGACATTCGGAGGGGACAATATGAAGGCCTCAGAGAGAAAATGAGTGATCCGGCATGGGCGCCAGACATCAGTCCCAAGGGATCGGGATTCAACCCGCGTCTAGGCGCAACCGCCGTGGGTGCGAGAAAACCACTCATAGCATTCAACATAAATCTCAATTCGAATAACCTTGAGCTCGCGAGGGATATAGCCGGATCAATACGACACTCAAGCGGTGGCTTCAAACACGTTCAGGCAATAGGGGTATTCCTCAAGAGCAGAAATATCGCCCAGGTATCAATGAATCTTACCGACTATGAGACAACTTCCATCCGCACTGTCTTTGATGCCGTAACGAAAAAGGCGATCAAGCATGGCATTGACATCCTTGAGTCCGAATTGATAGGTCTCATTCCCAGAGGCGCCCTTGAGGGGGTAACAGCAGACTACTTGAAGTTGCTGAACTTTTCTGAAGAACGGATAATAGAGAGTCACTACTGAGCATCAATGAGCCTGTGGAAGAAATTATCCCCTTAATATCGTTGACTCTCTTTTTAAATAATGTTAGAAATCCCACCTTCAGATGCATCTGCCCCCGTAGCTCAGTAGGATAGAGCAACGGATTCCTAATCCGTGTGCCGGGCGTTCGAATCGCCCCGGGGGTACCAGAAAATCAAGGGGTTACGAGAAATCGTAGCCCCTCTTTTTTCTCTATGCTACCCTATAGCTACCCACAAAAAAGGCTCCCGATCTCTCAGGAGCCTTTCAGGTAGGGGCTAGGACACCCGCCCCGGCCCCGATAACAGTAACCCTAGGATTTATTTTCGTTAACGCTTTCACTCACACAGTGTGAGTGATGGATATGTTTCAGAGTTAAGGATTATCGATGGAAAGAGAGTAACGAAAAAATCAGGGGTGAGGTCCACTGATTTGCCCCTTTAACGGCACTATCCGGCGTCTGCATTACCGCGTTTCCCGGGTTATTTCCTCCTGGAAGAGGGCATCGGCATCAATCCGAGGCAGGGTGCTGTCCGGCTGAACCGGTGCGCACATGCCGCGCAATATCTCCAACATCACCGCGGCCTCGAGCCGGTCACAGTTTTTCTCCCAGGCGGCGATCTCTTCTTCAATCACTCTGAGTTTGGCCTCGCGCGCGGAAACGGTTGTTTCCGGCATTGCGCTTATGTCCGACAGAGTCTTTTTTGCCTTGTCCGACAGAAGCGGTTCAAGCTCACCAATACTCCGACCGGCCTCGCGGTTCACCTCATGTGTCCCCCGCCCGGGCGGTGTCGCGTTCATCGCCTGAGAGGCGGTATCGACAAAGGCGGCGGCCGGAAGCGGGTTGCGCCCTTCGAACTCAACACTTCCGGGGTTCTGTACGGCCCGGACGAAATCGCTGTTCGGGTCGGTGACATACGCCTTCATGCGCTCATATGTCTCCCAAAGTACACCGTAGTATGCCGGATCGAATTTCTCCAGTTCCGGCCTGTATCTTTCCATCTCCTTGTCCAGGAGCGCAAAATCGATGCCGTGGTCCGCGGGTCGCCCGGCCTTGATATTCCGGTACGCCCGGGCAGCGATCAGCCGGTCGATAATGACCGCCTGGTTCACACCACTGATGATGAGTGGCGGAGGGGCGTCCAAAGGCGTTTCCTGGGCCGAAAGCAGGATCGGCAGAAAACAGGCTATAATAACGGCGGCTGACAAAGACCGCGTTCCCGGTTTTTTCACGACGACCATTCTCCGGATATTTCCCCTTTAGGAGAACCCACCCTCCGCTATGTACATGGCAACGGAGCAGCTCATGTCAAACGGATACCAGTTCTCGTAACCGGCCATGGTCGTCGAGTTGAGCCAGCGGAACACGTCGTTCAGGATGTACAGGGTGCTGCCCCAGCGCACCGAGGTCGATACTATGGAAAAATATTCGGGCATCACGGAGGTCGCCTTTATGCGCAACATGACCACCTCGCCGGTTGTCGAACAGCCGGATAGGGAAAACCCCCGATATTTGACATAGCCTTTGTATGCCTGATAATTGTTCCGTTCACGAAGCATATTCAGGTAATATACATCGCCGTAACCGTTGCATAGAATCAGGGAAAAAGACTGATCAACGTGCGTGTATGTCACCGAGCCATCCCGTAATATCGGAACATCGAAATTACCACTGGGGTTGTACGTGATCTCTTGACCACCAGGGGGTGTAAACGATGCTGCCCACACCGTGCCGCACAGCAGCAGGGAAAACACAAGTGCCCCGAGTGCAGTGTACTTGATCAATCGCGCACTCAAAAAAAGTTTCATGTTCTGACACCTCCTTTGTACCGAAACAATACAACCAGTCCTGTATGTAAAATCTTTCTTTGACCCCAGCTGCCCGCTGCCATCCGGAGGCAGAGGATATTACCAAACCGCGCAGCGTCCTCCGTTCATTGCCAATACCCGGCAAATCCGGACCGGGTGTAAGACCTTGCGGAAATGGCCTCAACGGGTACGGCCATTACCCTGAGTCCGTATTACCGTCCTTGCCCGTCCGGCTACCGATTGATCGCTCCCAGAAACTCCCCCTCCGTGGGTTCGGGAAGTATGGTTGTGCCAGCCGGCGTAACCGGCACGGAGTATGACGCTGAAGGTTGTGCCGGCGCTGCCGAAGCCGAAAAATATCCTTCAACCACCTTCACCCATTGATAGGCGCCATTTGTGAACTCAACCGCCCAAAAATCGTATGCGCAGGTGGATCTATCACCGGCTCCGTTAAAATCAATGATACCGGTAACCGCTTCATATTCCGCCGCTTCCGCGAGAAGCATCGTTTTTAAGAGGGCGCTATCGGTGGTACTGCCCGCCTCCTCCAGCGTCAGGGCGGCAAGCCAAACGGCGTCATAGATGACCGGAGCAAACGCATAGTGGGCGAGCCCTGTCTCGTCCTGGAGCCGTGTTCGCAGCTCCCGGTAGGCCGCGGAATCGACTTCCGCAATGAGCGGCGCAGAGAGGCTCACCTCCGCGGCAAAGGCCGCCGCGGTGTCATCCTCCAGCAAATGGTCGTTTTGTCCAAGGCCGTCACCGGTGTACCATTTCACGGTGGATAATATCGGATAGGCCGAGGCTTTTTTCAGGATGTCGATCCCCTCTTCAAAACAGATCAGGACGACGGCCACTTTGTCGGCATCGATTCTATCCGTATCAAGGGCCTGGGTGACACTTATGTTCAGTGCTTCAACCTTCTCGTCCATGTCGATATCGTAGGCGCGGCTGCTGTAGACAATGGAATCGATCACAGCACCGCCTTTTGCGATGAACGCAGCAGTCAATTCCTCCTGCAATGCCGTTCCCCACCAATCATCCCGGTAATAGCAAATGATATGTTCAATGCCGTTTTCCAACAACAAATCAGCCATAACCCTGGCCGAATACGTGTCATCGGGCACCAGCCGGAAGAGATTGTCGTCTACGGATAGATACGGAGACGTACTGACTTCGTTGAGGATGATGGTACCGTTGGCATCAAGCTGACTTTTCACGAGGGCCAGACTCTCGCTCGTCATGCTGCAGACGACAATGGGGAGTCCCTGGTCACGCATTGTATCGAGGAGTCTGCTTTCCTCATCAATCTCGCCCTGTGTATCGCTTATGATGGTTTCCACCCGGGTTAATGAATTGTTGTCGGCAAAATACGCGTTAATATCCTCCACTGCCAATTTGACCGCCGCCCTTTGTGCCGTACCATTGATGGGGCTATACCCTGTCACCGGCAGGAGGACACCGATCTGCAAGGTTTGCGGCTGACCTGTGCCCGACCCCGATGAGGATCCGTTGCAGCCGACGCTGAAGAACACCCACAGTATTAAAAGAAAACATAAGCCCCTTTTCATTATGTATACCCTCCTCGGTACTCTCGTTTGCCTCACTCCAGGAGAATGTGCAGCACCATGTGGACGGTTGTTTGATTGATGGTTGCCTTTGGGAAACGCTCCCTGGTGGTTAACAATTTTGATAGTAACAAAAAGCTTGTCAAAAATAAAGTGTAAAACTTTCACTAAGGAAAGCCGTTGAGTAGTGCTTCACCTAACTATCTGTTTCACTTGACCGCAGAAGCCGCGTCGCTTTAGAGTAACTGTTGTTTTACGACAGTCCATCACTTTTTTGATAGTTTTTCGGATAGCGTCTGCGGCAGGTGAGCAGTCCGTTGATGATTACCAAAAGAATACAACAAATTGATCTTGATTGATTTCCTCAGTTACAGGAAGAAGTCCACGAGAAAAGCCATAGCAGATATTGCCTTGCCTGTCCTAAAACA
Source organism: uncultured Syntrophaceae bacterium (assembly GCA_964610735.1). Lineage (GTDB taxonomy): Bacteria > Desulfobacterota > Syntrophia > Syntrophales > UBA2210 > UBA2210. The sequence goes on from CAZSYH010000068.1 coordinate 9,660, forward strand.
AATCTTGCACCATTC
>CAZSYH010000069.1:0-4711 GCA_964610735.1 uncultured Syntrophaceae bacterium
CCCGCTGTGATATGAGCTTCCTGAATGCGGGGCGTGCTGTTGGAGGAAACGTTGAGGCAGTGATCCGCTATTCTTGCCATTTCCCCCCCATCCTTTCCGGTAAAGGCGATGGTTATTATTCCCAGTCTGCCCGCAGTTTCGAATGCCTTCAACACGTTGCGTGACGAGCCGCTGGTGCTTATGCCCCACGCCACATCTCCTTCATTTCCGATGGCCCTTATCTGCTTGGAAAAGATCTCTGAGAAATCATAATCATTGGCAATGCTCGTTATGACTGATGTATCCGTGCAGAGCGCGATCGCCGGAAGGGGCGGTCTCTCTATCATAAACCTGTTGACGAATTCCGCCGCGATGTGTTGAGAGTCCGCGGCACTCCCCCCGTTTCCGAACAACAGTATCTTGTTGCCACCGCTCAGCGCCTGCGTTATGACATCGATTACCTTGACGAGTCTGGAGAGATTCTCGTTTACGAAAACTTCTTTGACGCGGCTGCTCTCCCGAAATGACCTTATTATTATGTCCTCAATGTCTTTCATGTTATCTCCGCCGTTTCTGGAGTGTAATATATTTATCGTATTTTCATATGTCAAGGAAGACGGCCTTTATAATTGGAAAAATGGGATTGAAAGAATGGCTGAGACGTGTTAGGGATTCTTTCCATATCAATCAGGAGAAATCATAATGAATAGAAAGTACAATCCCAGGGAAATAGAGGAAAAATGGCAGAAATGCTGGGATGATGAAAAGACGTTCAGGGTGAGCGAAGATACTGAAAGGGAGAAATATTATCTCCTGGAGATGTTTCCCTATCCCTCCGGCAAGATTCATATGGGGCATGTGAGAAACTACAGCATAGGCGATGTGGTGGCAAGATACAAGAAGATGAAGGGATATAACGTGCTCCATCCCATAGGGTGGGATTCCTTCGGTATGCCCGCGGAGAATGCCGCTATCGAACATGGAATACCCCCCGCGAAGTGGACAAACGAGAATATCGATTTCATGAAGAAACAGCTCAAGAGGATGGGATTCAGTTATGACTGGGACAGGGAGATATCCACCTGTGAGCCGGAATATTACAGGTGGGAACAGCTCTTTTTCCTCTGGATGTACGAAAAGGGACTTGCCTACAAAAAGGGCGGGGCTGTCAACTGGTGCCCCGCATGCAAAACAGTTCTGGCCAATGAACAGGTGGAGGCGGGCCTGTGCTGGAGATGTGGAAGTGAGGTCGCCGAAAAGTATTTTGACCAGTGGTTTTTTCGCATCACCGATTATGTGGAGGAACTTCTGGATGGTTGCGACAAACTGCCCGGATGGCCGGAAAGGGTGCTCACGATGCAGCGAAACTGGATCGGCAAGAGCCACGGGTGCGAACTCGTCTTCCCCATGGCTGATTCCGACGATGTCATAAAGGTTTTTACCACCCGGCAGGACACGATATTCGGCGCCACCTTCATGCTGATAGCGGCGGAGCACCCGCTGGTGATGGAGCTTGCGAAGGGAAAGCCCGTGGAGCAGGATGTCAGGGCCTTTGTCGAGCGCGTCAAGAAACAGGACAAGATGATGCGGACCTCCGATTACTATGAGAAGGAGGGTGCCTTCCTGGATGCCTACTGCCTCAACCCGGCGACGAACAAAAAGATGCCGATCTACGCCGCGAACTTTGTCTTGGCGGACTATGGGACGGGTTGTGTCATGGCTGTTCCCACGCATGATCAGCGCGACTTTGAATTCGCCGAAAAATATAATCTTGAGAAGATTGTGGTTATACAGAATCCTGATAATCCGCTGGATGCCGAGACCATGACCGAGGCCTATGTGGATGAGGGAATCCTGATTAATTCCGGAAAGTTTGACGGAATGAAGAACCTGCAGGCCCTGGAGGATATAGCGGAATATCTGGAGTCCATAGGGAGGGGGAGAAAGACCATAGAGTATCGGCTGAGAGACTGGGGCATATCCAGACAGCGCTACTGGGGGACTCCCATTCCCATCATCAACTGCGAAAAGTGCGGCGCAGTTCCGGTTCCCGAGAAGGACCTTCCCGTTGTTCTGCCGAAGGATGTGGAGCTGACAGGGGAGGGGGGATCCCCGCTTGAGATGATTGACTCATTCATAAACGTCACCTGCCCCAATTGCGGCGGACCGGCAAAGAGGGAAACGGACACGATGGATACATTTGTTGAGTCATCGTGGTATTTTGACCGGTTCTGCTGCGCGGATTGTTCTGAAAAGCCGGGTCTTGACAGGGCGAAGGTGGATTACTGGATGCCCGTGGACCAGTATATAGGCGGGATTGAACATGCCATCCTGCACCTTCTTTACGCGAGGTTCTACACGAAGATGCTCAGGGACTTTGGCGTGATCGGTGTTGATGAACCTTTTTCAAATCTGCTTACTCAGGGCATGGTCTGCAAGGAGACGATGAAATGCGCGAAACATGGCTACCTTCTGCCTGAAGAGGTGAAGGATGGGAAATGCGCCCATTGCGGTCTTGAGGTCCAGATAGGAAAGACCGAGAAGATGTCAAAATCCCTGAAGAATGTCGTTGATCCCAACTACATAATTGATGAATATGGATCAGACACGGCGAGGATTTTCTGTCTCTTTGCCGCGCCGCCTGAAAGGGATCTGGAATGGAGCGATCAGGGTGTTGACGGCGCTTTTCGTTTTCTCAGCAGGGTGTGGCGCATTGTTGTGGATTATCTTGATGATATAAGAGACGTAGCGCCTTTTGACGGCGGAGAGAAAATTGAAGGTGACCTGAAAAACCTGAGGAAGAAGACGCATCAGACGGTCAAAAAGGTTACAAGCGATATAGAGGACAGGTTCCATTTCAACACGGCAATCAGCGCGGTCATGGAACTTGTAAACACACTCTATCAGACCGAACGGCCGGGCAAGGATGAAAGGAAGGCTCTATCTGTAGTAAGAGAGACGGTGGAAGACATCATTATCCTCCTGTCGCCCATAGTGCCGCATATGGCGGAAGAACTGTGGGAAATGATCGGTGTAAAGAACAGGCTTTCCGAAACTGCGTGGCCCTCTTTTGATGAAGCGGTTACCGCGGAGGAAGAGATCACCATAGTTATTCAGGTCAATGGAAAGGTGCGAAGCAGGATACAGGTCGCCGCGGATGAATCCGACAAAAAGATCAAAGAACTCGCCTTGAATGATGAAAGAATAAAACAGCTTACAGGGGATAAGGATATAGTCAAGGAGATTTATGTTCCGAAGAAGCTGGTGAATATTGTGGTCAGGTAAGGATAACGACTCAGGTTGTTTAGACTGTAGGCTGAAGGCATTTAGGTTACAAAAAACTAAACAGCTTCAGACTGATTACGTGAGTTACAAATAATGAATGATTTTGTAAAGCCGGTAACGCTTTAAACGAGAGGGTTCTCATGAAAATAAAGTGGATTGTATGTGTTCTGCTGCTGCTTTCCTGCCTGAGTTGCGGGTATCATTTTTCTCCGGGTGGAGAGAATATAGATGCCGGCATACAGAGGGTTTTTGTGGGTGGATTTTCCAACAGAACCAGTGAAGCGAATGTTGAGAACTATATAAGAAACGCGTTTTTCAGCCGTTTCGGAAAGGGCGCCAGGTTTACTCTGGTTGCCGACAAAGATAAGGCGGACGCGGTGTTGACGGGGAAGATATTGAGCATTACTTCATCCCACGTCGCGTACAGCAGCAGTGACATGGCCAAAGAGGATAGAGTCTTCATGACGCTGGAGGTGGTGTTTGAGAGAGCTGACAATGGCGGGGTCATCTGGATAAACAAAGGCCTCTCGGGAAGAGAGGCCTATACTGTGAACGTGAATGCCGCCACAACCGCCGCGAACAGGAAAGAAGCCCTCAGTAAACTGTCGATTGATATGGCCGATAAGGCCTACAGGAATATCCTGTCGGGATTCTGATACCGGGACACTATCCGAGGGCGTTTACCTTTTTTGTCAATCTTGATATCTTGCGGGCGGCCGTGTTTTTGTGGAATATCCCCTTGGAGACTGCCTTGGCTATTGTTTTTGTTGTGTCAAACAGGACCTTGCGTGACTTTTCCACATCTTTTTCCTCGATGGATTTGAGCGCCGCTTTGACGCTTGTCTTTACCTGAGACCTTGCGGAGGTATTTCGCATTCTCCTCTTTTCGCTTTGTCTGGCCCTTTTTTCCGCGGACTTGTGATCTGCCAAAAATATTTCCTCCCTCGTGTGAAGTTTTAAAGGGGAATCCCTATATCACTTTACATATCATGTCAAGCTCAAAAACCGGCATGAAAGGTACTGTGTAATGTCCGGACCGGTTTGTGCAGCCGGCTGTTCTGAAACGAATCGCTTCCAGTTAGGGATTTACCGTGGATATAAAACATCCACCACTACCGCCACCTCCGCTAATCGAGATGAAGGGGGCATCCGGGTCGGAGGGACCTGATCCATCCAGTATGACGGTGGCGCCTTCATCCACTGTCTGGGGATCTCCCGCATCTGCGATGGGCGGGTGTCCCGTATTGCGGACGGTTACAAAGCAGGTGCCTGAATCATCCAGCCCCCCCTGAGTCCGTTACCATGAGTTGAAAGGTTAGATCGATCTCACCGGCATCAACCGGGGGTGCCTTAAATGCCGGGCTCACGAAATTCGGATCGGATAGCGTTACCGTGGTGCCTCCCGTCTGTGTCCACAGGTAGGACGCGATGGTGCCGTCCGGGTCGG
>CAZSYH010000069.1:4811-9405 GCA_964610735.1 uncultured Syntrophaceae bacterium
GTGGTGCCTCCCGTCTGTGTCCACAGGTAGGACGCGATGGTGCCGTCCGGGTCGGAGGAATCGGACCCGTCCAGCGTGACGGGTGCACCTTCATCCACGGTCTGGTCATCGCCCGCGTTTGCGACGGGCGGTTCATTGACGACTTCCTGAAAGTTGGCGGTTACCGATGTGTCACAGGCAATTGTATACGGGGTTGAGTTTGTGCTAAACGAATAGGTCCCTGTACTATCAACTATCTTCCAGTTGACAAATTCGTATCCGTCTGCCGGTATCGCTTCGAACGATACTTTCGAATCGTCCAGCACGGATATGGGGGACGTATACAGGGTTCCATTGAATTCTACGGTTCCACCGCCGGCCGGGGTGACATGCACGGTCACCAAAGGGTCGCCTCAGCCAGCCTCCGCGTTCTTGACTGTGAACGGAGAAATCCCCGCCACGAACAGAATCAGCACCGCAACCATCAGCGGTCTGAGCAATCCGGATAAATATCTTTTCATCTTTTATGGTTCTCCTTGTTGTTCCGACATAGATTATATCAGGAGACGCCCCACTAGAAGGCGTCTGGCAAATAGTGATAGCACGTTGACGATATGGGGGCACCCCGCAGCAGAATCTTTCTCAAGTGGCGTGCCCGGTAAGGGAGGTGTTCATACAGAACACGCGCGGCGCTAACACCCTCACCCGCCGCCACCACCACCATTACCATCACCCCCGCCTTCTTCCACGGCCATGGCCGCGCTGTTTGCCTTTTCCCAGACGGCCTCGACTTTTCCGATGGATTCGTCAATTTGTATGGCAAGCTGTTGGGCGGCAGATTTTCTCGAACCGTCTGAGGTGGAAATCTGCTCAGCTTTTCCGAAGGGCTTATCCTTGTCACGCGCGGCACGCAACAGCGCCAATTGCCGCCCGATTTCCCTTTCAACCAGCGGTCGTTCCTTGTCTTTGTAATTTTCCCAAACCGACATTGCTTTTTTAAGTTCTTTTTGTTTTAGATAGGTCACCCCAAGGTACAAATCGGGGAAAGGATCGCCCGGGTTCGTCTTGAGGGCGGATTCAAGTTCCTCAGCCGCGTTATCCAGCATGCCGGCCTTCAGGCAGGCGAATCCGAGCTTGCTTCTCACACTGAAGTCGCCGGGATTTTGGGTGAGATATTCCCTGTAAAGCTCAATGGCGCCCCTGTAGTTTTTCTGTTCCAGACGGGTGTCCGCCTTCATGGTCGACGTGCAGCCCGGAAGACAAGCCGATAAGAGGATAATAATTCCCATAATTGCGCAATTTCTTTTCCACATGCCACAGACCTTGATTGAGATCTTTCCAGGATTTTAAATGTCAAAACCGCCCGCTCCAGGGGGTATTCTGCAAGATGAATTCCTGTCATAAGTTTACGATTAAGAAAAGTCAAGGCATTTTCTCCTGGCGGATCGACACCGGCGGGATGGTATTGGAATGCGTGAAACCCGCGGAAAGAACCTGAAAGGCCGGCCGGCTTTACCGTATGTGGAAAAAGGGTTGCTTTGTTATTTATAATTATGGCACAATAAAGCCCCTGAGGAGAAAAAATGGAGGGAGGGGAAAAATGACAGACAAACCGACAACCGAGGAACAGATGAAAAAAAACATTGCGTCGATACTGGACACGATGAAAGAGGTTATTATCAATCCAGCCAGGTTTTTCAGGAAGATGCCAAAGGGGGGCGGATTCATTGAACCCATTATATTTGTAGCGTCGATGGGTGTCATTATGGGTGCAATTAATCTTGTCCTGTCGATCGTGGGTCTGGGATTTGCCCCTTCGTTCGGCATGGCGCTCCTGTATGTTGTGATCATACCGGTGTTCGCAGTCATCTTCGGTTTTGTGGGCGCGGCGATCCTGTTTGTCATCTGGAGAATTATGGGGTCACAGGAGTCATATGAAACCGCATACCGGTGCGGGGCCTACGCCTCGGCAATCACACCTGTAACCACTATCATTGGGGTGATACCCTATCTTGGAGGCATAGCCGGAATTGTCTGGATGGCTTACATTACTGTTTGCGCGAGCATCGAGGTTCACGGCATAAAACCAAAGATCGCGTGGATTGTCTTCGGTGTGCTCTTTGGACTTCTCCTGCTGATGAACATCAGTGGGACATACACCGCGCGACATTTCAGCGGCGAGATGGAACAGTGGCAGAAGACCAGTCAGGATTTCGATAAAATGACGCCCGATGAAAAGGGAGAAGCCCTCGGAAAATTTATGAAGGGGATGCAAAAAGGGGTTGAAAAGAACTGATTCTTTCCATCGGTACTGATCCCACGGAGGGGAAACCTGATTTGAAAACAAGGATATTTGCCTCACTTACTGTAATAGTGGCGGTGTGCCTGATCGCCACCTGCGTGTATGGAAGTGATAATTTTCCGAGGCCTGCGGGCGCGGTCAACGATTTCGCGGGCGTCATTTCAGAGGGGTACGCGCAGTCCATGGAGTCTCTGGCGCGCGAAGTCCTTGTAAAGACGGGAACTTCGGTGGTGGTGGTTACCATGAAGGACATCGGGGGAGATGACCCCGGTGATTACGCGAACAGGCTGTATGAGGCATGGGGTATCGGCAAAAAGGGCGAGGACAAGGGGGTCCTGATATTCCTTGCGGTAAAGGAGAGAAAGATCAGGATTGAGACAGGATATGGCGTCGAGGGGATACTCCCGGACGGTCTCGTGGGAGGTATTCTGGATCAGTCCGTGATTCCCTGGCTCAGGAAGAACGATTATGACAAAGGATTGTCAAGCGCGGTGGTTGCCGTATCGTCGGTAATCGCGAAAGATGCCGGCATTTCTCTGACCGGGGCGCCACAGACGCGCCGCCAGCCGGCATCAACAGAGAAAAAGGGTGTCAGCGTCTTCTCTCTTATCATGCTCTTCATTGTCATGTTTCTCCTACTGGGCACCAGACAGGGCAGGAGAATGCTTCCATTCATAATCCTTATGCTCCTGATGGGAGGCAGAGGAGGGGGCGGCGGCTCCGGCGGGGGATTTGGGGGCGGATTCGGAGGTTTCGGCGGAGGCATGAGCGGAGGAGGCGGCGCGGGACGGGGATTTTAATCCTGAATATCCTGTTAATCCTGTAAATTTTAATACTTCGGAGGAAGTCAGAAAGATGGCAAAAATAGACAAACCGGAAAAGATATTTCCCGATATCACTGAAGATTACAGGAAGATATATGGCGATGCATTGTTATCAGTTATCCTTTACGGCAGCGCGGCGGGGGGAGACTACAGACCGGGGAAATCGGACCTGAATTTTATGATAGTCCTTTCCGAAGAGGCCATAGACCATCTGGATAAGGCGATTGAAACGGTTTCCAAATGGTGGAAGAGGTCCGTGGCAACCCCGCTATTCATGACAAAGGCTTACATTTCCTCTTCTCTTGATTCGTATCCGCTTGAATTCCTCAATATGCAGAAGGGGTATGTCCTGGTGTATGGTGAGGATGTTCTGAAAGAGATATCCTTCGAACCACGTCATCTGAGACTGCAGTGCGAGCGTGAGATCAAGGGGAAATTGCTTCTTCTGAGGGAAAGGTTTCTGGAGACAGAGGGAAAACCCCGGAGGATAAAGGAGTTGACAGGGGAGTCGATAACCGCCTTTGTTTCCATTTTCAGAGGACTTCTCTACCTCAAGGGCGTGGAGATTCCCTCTTCCAGACGGAAGATTGTGGAGGCACTCGCCCGCGAAATTCCGGTTGACGGAAATGTCTTTATGAGTTGCCTGGACATGAAGGAAGAAAAGAAAAAATTTGCATCCCCCGAGATACGTGCTATCTTCATGGCCTATCTGGTAGAGGTAAGAAAATTGTGGGAATTTGTTGATGAGTTAGAGTAGATTTTCCCATAAAAAGTCGGGAAACACCATTTTTCGTCATTCCGGCGAAGGCCGGAATTCAGTTATATTAAATAGTTGTAGCTTGTCTGGACTCCGGTTTCCACCGGAGGGACGATTTTTTGCGAGTGTATCGGAGTAAATGGAGTTTGGTAAATTTATCTAAACAACAGGGAGGAATATACAAATGACGAGAGGCAAGAGGAATCTTTTAATTGCGGTGGCGGTGATAGCCGTGGTTTTGTTGATGTTTTATTCCGGCATAAAGGGAGCTTACAACAGCTTTGTAACGCTTGATGAAGGGGTTAAGGCATCATGGGCCCAGGTTGAAAATCAGTTGCAGAGGCGGTATGACCTTATCCCGAACCTTGTGGAGACTGTAAAGGGTTTTGCCAGACAGGAGAAAGAGGTCTTTATAGGTGTCACCGAGGCCCGGGCGAAAGTTGGCGGGGCGAAGAATATCCCCGATAAGATAGCGGCAAACAACCAGTTGACGGGGGCATTGAGCAGACTGCTTGTCACCGTTGAACGCTATCCTGATATCAAGTCAAATCAGAACTTTATCAGACTTCAGGATGAACTGGCCGGCACGGAAAACAGGATAGCCGTCGAGAGGAGACGCTATAATGAGACCGTGAGGGCGTATAATGTCAGGATCAGGACCTTCCCGGCCAACATAATGGCGGGGATGTTCGGATTCACGAAGGCGGAGTTCTTCGAGGTCCCCGAATCCGC
>CAZSYH010000070.1:0-9394 GCA_964610735.1 uncultured Syntrophaceae bacterium
TCTATGAGTTTTCCGCAGATGAAATCATTAAACCGGCTGGCTACTATACCAAACTTGAGTCCCTTGGCAATGATCTTTCCCTCTATAATTTTCGGCATAACAGGTCCTCCATTCATTTCTGACGGTTTCGCAAAAAACTGGCTGGTGATTCGGTCACAACAGATTCGATAAGTTATGATTTCGAAAGTGATCAGAACCAGACTTTCACGAAACTATCATTGTTATATTCTCAATAAATGCCCCATCTTATCCCTCTTCGTTTTCAGATAGCGAACATTGTCCTCATTCGGCTTGATCTCAATGGGAACCCTCTCTACGACTTTTACACCGTATCCCTCAACCCCCACAATCTTTTTGGGATTGTTAGTCATCAAGCGCATCTTTTTGACTCCCAGATCAACGAGGATCTGCGCTCCTATTCCGTAATCTCTGAGATCGTTTTTGAACCCCAGTTCAAGATTCGCCTCGACGGTATCCCTTCCATTCTCCTGCAGATTATAGGCCTTTATCTTATTCGCAAGTCCGATCCCTCGCCCCTCCTGGTGCATATACACTATGACTCCCTTTCCTTCTTTGTCCACCATCTCCATGGCCTTGTGGAGTTGGTCACCACAGTCACAACGCAGTGATCCGAAAAGATCTCCGGTTACACACTCGGAATGCACCCGGACAAGCACCTCGTCCTCGGGCTTTATATCACCCTTGACGAGGGCTATATGTTTCATTTCGTCCACATCGTTTTCATAGACAATAATCTTGAATTCTCCCCCGTATTTGGTAGGAAGCGTGGCCTCAGCAACCCTTTTTATAAGGCGCTCATGCTGCATCCTGAAATCTATAAGATCGGCGATTGTGACAATTTTCATATCATGCTCTTTCGCGAAGATCTCGAGGTCAGGCATTCTCGCCATAGAGCCATCCTCTTTCATGATCTCGCAGATAACACCCGCTGGTTGCAAATACGCAAGTCTGGCCAGATCAACGGATCCCTCGGTCTGACCAGTTCGAACCAGGACACCTCCTTTTCTTGCCCGTAAGGGAAAAACATGTCCCGGGCTTACCAGATCTTCGGGCTTTGCATCGTCGGCAACAGCTGCCAATATAGTTGTCGCTCTGTCCTTCGCGGAGATCCCGGTGGTCACTCCCGTCCTTGCCTCGATGGAAACTGTAAAGGCTGTACCGAATTGGGATTTATTATTGGTGGTCATCAGGGGGAGGTTCAGTCTATCCGCAAGTTCAACCGCCATGGAAAGGCATATCAGGCCCCTGCCATATCTTGCCATAAAGTTGACGGCCTTCGGTGTAACGTACTCCGCGGCCATGCATAAATCACCCTCATTTTCCCTGTCTTCATCGTCAACCAGTATAACCATCTTGCCATTTTTTATGTCTTCAACAGCTTCATTTATTGTGCTAACCATTTTTATTCCTTTTATTTATAGCTATTTATTCTCTTTATTATAGAGTTATTTCAAAAACCCATGTTCTGACAGGAAACCTGTATCAATGCCCCTGTCAGGACGAACAAATTTTTCCACATATTTTCCCAGGATGTCTGTTTCTACATTGACCTGGTCGCCTGCCTTCTTTGACCCGAGCGTTGTTTCCCGGGCGGTGTGAGGGATAATATTAACATAAAATCTGTTTTTTCCATATTTGTTGACCGTAAGGCTGATACCGTCCACAGTAACGGAGCCCTTTTGAACAATATACCTGCCCTGCTCTTCCCCTATTTCCACCCCTAATATGATAGAGTTTGATTTTTCCTTTTTTTCGCGGATATCCCCGACACAATCGACATGCCCCAGCACAAAATGTCCGCCAAGGAAAGAACTCAATTTAAGGGCCTTCTCCAGGTTGACCCTGTCCCCGATCTTCAAGGCCTTCAAGGTTGTCCTCGCCAGGGTTTCCGCTGAGACATCCGCGGAAAAACTGCCATCCGCGACTTCAACAACGGTGAGGCAGGCACCGCTCACCGCCACGCTGTCGCCTACCGTGACATCATTAAGTCCCATTGATGTACTTATACTAAGCAGGACATCCTCTCCCCTTCTGGCTGTCCTCTTCACAATGCCTGTGCTTTCAATAATACCGGTAAACATTACCTGTCCTTTTTAAGAAATCCCTTCAGCTCATCTATAAATTCATTCACATCTCTGAACTCCCTGTACACGGACGCGAACCTGACGTAGGCCACCCCATCAAGGGCATGAATCTCTTCCATAATCTTTTCACCTATAACGTAAGTGGGTATCTCCTTCAACTGGGATTCCTGACACTCCCGCTCAATCCTGTCAACCACTTCCTCTATAGCTTCCATGCTGATCGGGCGTTTCTCACACGCTTTTTTTATACCTGAAAAGATCTTGCCCCTGTCGAAAGATTCCCTCCTGCCATCCTTCTTCACCACCACGGGAAGGACATCCTCGACATATTCGTAAGTGGTGAATCGTTTCTCGCATTTCAGGCATTCTCTCCTTCTTCGTATCGCACTGCCGTCTCTGCTTACCCGCGAATCAATAACCTTGTTTTCTGCGTTGGAGCAGAATGGACAATTCATAGTTTTCTCACCTTTATGCCCGTTTCTTTCAGCATCTCTTCGGCAAGATCGTCGTTGTAGTCATCCCTATAGATGACAGAGGTTATCCCGGAATTTATGATCATCTTAGAACATATTATACACGGGTGGTTAGTGCAGTAAATCGTCGCGTCCTTTGTGCTTACACCATGAAGCGCGGCCTGAATGATAGCGTTCTGCTCGGCGTGAAGGCCCCGGCACAACTCATGCCGCTCACCTGACGGGATACCCATCTTATCTCTCAGACAGCCAACCTCCAAGCAGTGCCTTATCCCGGTAGGCGGTCCGTTGTAGCCTGTTGCCAGCATTCGCTTGTCCCTCACAAGGACAGCGCCGACTTTGCGTCTCAGGCACGTGGAACGCCTCGACACAAGTTCAACAATGTCCATAAAATATTGATCCCAGGAGGGACGCCCGGTCTGTGTTTCGTGCTTCATATTCCGCGTTTCCTTATTCAGCCACTCACCGTAATGTCAAATGTGTTCTTCCGTTCTGTTTTTGTAAAGGGGAAATGCTTCACACAGAGCGGCGACTTCTTCTCTGACCTCCTTTATATGGTCTTCATTATCGACATCATCAATAATGTGAGCCATAAGGTGTGCTATCTTCCTCATTTCCTCTTCTTTCATCCCCCTAGTCGTCAGGGCGGGTGTGCCAACTCTTATGCCGCTGGTGATCATGGGACCCTTTGTGTCAAATGGTATACCGTTTTTGTTTGTGGTTATCCCTGCCCTGTCGAGTGCGGCTTCGGCGTCTTTTCCAGTAACGCCTTTGTCAGTCAAATCTATCAGGATCAGATGGTTATCGGTGCCTCCGGAGACAAGGCGAAGGCCCTTGTCTATCATGGCCTCTGCCAGGGCTTTGGCATTTTTCACAATCTGAAGCTGGTAATCTCTGAACTCCGGTTCAAGTGCCTCCTTGAATGCCACCGCCTTGGCCGCGATGATATGCATCAGAGGTCCACCCTGGCTTCCCGGGAAGATACGGCTGTCCAGCACCTTGGCAAAGGCTTCCTTGCACATGATCATGCCGCCCCGCGGACCGCGCAGTGTTTTGTGGGTTGTCGATGTGACAAACTCACAAACAGGAACAGGAGATGGGTGCAAACCTGTAGCGACAAGACCCGCTATGTGGGCGATATCCGCCATGATAACCGCTCCGGTTTTGTCCGCGATCTCTCTAAAGGCATTGAAATCAATAGTCCTTGGATAAGCGCTTGCGCCAACAACAATCATTTTAGGTTTATGTTTTTTTGTCTGATCTTCGACTTCATTGAAATCTATAGTTTCCGTTTCCCTGTCCACACCGTATGAAACGACATTGTAGAGCCTCCCTGAAAAGTTGACCGGGCTTCCATGTGTCAAATGCCCGCCATGGGAGAGATTCATTCCTAAAACAGTGTCGCCGGGCTGGAGCGCGGCAAAATATACCGCCATATTTGCCTGGCTTCCGGAGTGTGGCTGAACATTTACATGATCGGCACCGAAGAGTCTTTTTGCACGCTCTATGGCAAGGTTTTCCGCGACATCGACAAACTCGCACCCACCATAGTATCTCTTGCCAGGATACCCCTCCGCATATTTGTTCGTCATAATGCAACCCTGGGCCTCAAGCACCGCCTCACTTACGAAATTCTCCGAGGCAATGAGTTCGAGTTTGCCGGCCTGCCGTCTGGTTTCATCAAGTATAGCCCGGGCTATTTCAGAATCCTTATCCCACAAAACGGACATTATTTATCTTCCCCCTCAATATTTTTTATCTTGTCAAGCCGTCTCTGGTGGCGCCCACCCTCAAATTCAGTATCCAACCACACGGTTACAATGGCTACGGCAGTCTCTATGTTAGTGCGTCTTCCGGCGAGAACAAGTATATTAGCATCGTTATGCATCCTGCTCATGCGGGCAGTATCAGTGTCCGTACAGAGGGCAGCCCTTACACCGGGAAATTTATTTGCTACTATTGACATGCCCACTCCGGAACCGCAGATCAGAATCCCCCTATCAAATCCTCCCGAAGAGATCGCGCGGGCCACCATTGCGGCAAAATCGGGGTAATCTACAGAGTCCTCACTGTAAGTGCCAACATCCACCATCCCGCCGAAAGATTCTTTGAGCGCTTCCTTTAAATCAAATCCGGCATGATCGGAGCCTATAATGAGCCTCAAGATGGATTCCCTTAACCTTCAAATTTCTTAAACACAACAACCGAATTGACTCCGCCAAATCCAAAAGTGTTCGACATGGCAGCCCTGATTTCCCTGTGCTGCGCCGTGTGTGGCGTATAATTCAGGTCACACTTTGGATCGGGATTATCCAGATTTATCGTCGGAGGCACGATCCCCTCCTGTATGGCCTTGACCGAAAATATGGCTTCAACGCCACCTGCGGCGCCCAGCATATGACCAGTCATGGACTTTGTTGAGCTGACGGCAAGCTTCCCGCTGTACCCGCCGAATACCTTTTTTATCGCGTCCGTCTCATATATGTCGTTGAGAGGCGTCGATGTGCCATGCGCGTTTATGTAATCGATATCTGTGGGCTCCATCCCGGCATCCTGCAGGGCAAGCCGCATGCATCTGACGGCTCCAGCATGTCCCGGGGGCGGCGCAGCCATGTGAAAGGCATCGCTCGTTGATCCTGTCCCTGCAATCTCGGCATATATCAGGGCGCCCCGTTCAAGGGCATGCGACAACTCTTCCAGAATCACTATGCCACACCCCTCACTTACGATAAAACCGTCCCTGTCTCTGTCGAATGGCCTGCTCGCCCTTTCCGGTTCCTCGTTTCTGGTTGATATCGCCCTCATGGCGTTGAATCCCGCTATTGTAAGGGGGGTAACGGCCGCTTCCGTGCCACCCGTTATCATAGCGTCAGCGTAACCGCAGACTATGGTTCTGAATGCATCGCTGATGGCGCTGTTGCCCGAGGCGCATGCTGTCACAACGCAACTTATGGGACCCTTGGCACCAAACCGTATGGATACATGTCCCGGAGCAAGATTTGCCAGTACCGCCGGAATCGCGAAGGGAGACATCTTTTTCGGTCCCAGGTTGAGTATGGTCCCCTTTTCCTTCTCCATGGTGGACAGACCTCCTATCGCGGAACCTAATATAACACCCACCCGTTCTCCGTTTTTATCATCTATTACCAGCCCGGAATCGTCCATCGCCATTTCCGAGGCCGCCAGGGCATATATTATAAAATCATCCAGCCTTCGGCGTTCCTTGAAATTTATAAAGGTGAGGGGATCAAAATCTTTTAATTCACCCGCTATCTTTGTATTGAACCCTGTTGTGTCGAACCTGGTAATTTCCGCAATACCGGACCTCCCGGAGCATATTCCTTTCCAGGCATCTTCCAGGCAATTACCCAAAGGGCTCACAATACCAAGCCCTGTTATCACAACCCTTCTTCTTGAGATCATGTTTATAGTGTTCTTTCCTTTATATAATCAATAATATCCTGGACTGTGCGTATTTTCACCAGATCGTCATCCGATATATCAATGCCGAAATTATCCTCCATAGCCATAATCAGTTCTACTATGTCAAGGGAGTCAGCCCCCAGATCGTCTATAAACGCGGCATCAGGCACACATTCCTCTTCTGTTATGTTCAACTGTTCAATAATAACCTCTTTTACCTTCTTATCAACATCAATAGCCATTTATATTCCTCCTCGTTGTATTTCAAATTGCATATCATAATACTTATTATATTACAGTCCCGACAAGTCGGGATTACATGTAAAGTCCACCGTTGACGTGTATCACCTGTCCGGTAATATAATCAGCATTCCCGGAAGCCAGAAAAGCCACAACACCGGCTACATCATCCGGCGTGCCCGTTCGCCCCAGTGGTATCTGGTCTATTACCTTTTCCCTGTTCTTCTCCCCGATAGATACGGTCATATCGGTTTCAATGAATCCCGGAGCAACGGCATTGATACATATATTCCTTGAACCCAGTTCCCTGGCCAGGGACTTAGTTAATCCCACAATCCCCGCCTTGGATGCGGAATAACACGCCTGCCCGGCATTCCCGGACAGGGCGACTACCGAGGTCATATTTACGATCCGCCCCCATCTTTGTTTCATCATATATCTGATTGCGGCTCGGCAGCAGTTGAAAACCCCTTTGAGGTTTATGTCTATGACATTATCCCATTCTTCAGGCTTTGTTCTTACAAATATACCATCTAAAGTTATGCCGGCATTATTTATCAGGATGTCGATCCTGCCTTTTTCTTCCGTTATGCCTCTTATGGCATCCTGGACGGCATCGAAATCCGATACGTCAAAACTCAGCAGACTACCCCTGCCCCCCCGGTCCTCCACAATCTCAAGCGTCTCGCGGGCCGCCCCTTCATTGCGAACATAGTTTATGAAGGTAAAAGCCCCCGCGCGGGCAAGCTCCACCGCAATGGCTCTTCCAATTCCCCTCGAGCTACCCGTTACCAGCGCTATTTTCCCATCCAGAGGTTTTCCGCCTGGCGTTTCCATATGTACCTTATTTTTTTCAAGAATGATTTCTATACACGCCCTGCCGGTAGTTCTCTCCCAAGGCGGCAAAACCACAAACTAAACATTTCGTAATCCCGACTCGTCGGGACTGCCCCGAAAAAAATGTGGGCCTATGCCGCCTCGTCACCGTTAAAGAAATCGATTGTTGTTTTCAGAGAGGCCATATCTTCTATATTAAGGGTTTTGATACGGCTGTCTATCCTCTTTATGAGACTTGATAAAGTCCTCTTCGGCCCTATCTCAACCACTGTCGTTATCCCCATTTTGTACATCCGTTCTACCGTTTCCTGCCATCTTACGGGGGAATTCAGCTGTCTTGCAAGGAGCTTTCTGGTAGTACCTATCGAATGCAGAGCTTCCGGATCAAAGTTCGGTATTACCTTTACCCTGCATTTTTTTATTAAGACATTGTCAAGATCTTTTTCCAGCTTTTCCGCCGCTTCGTCCAAGAGGTTGCAGTGGCAGGGAACACTTATGGGAAGCTTGATACCCATCCGGGCGCCCTTCCCCTTTGCCAACACTATGGCCTTTTCAACCGCTGCGGTGTTACCGGAGACAACAAACTGACCCGGGCTGTTGATATTCGCCAACGCGACCACTCCATGGTCTTTGTCCGTATTCCGGCATATTTCTTCAACGGATCCCCTGTCAAGGCCAATAATGGCCGCCATGCAGCCTTTGCCCTGAGGCACCGCTTCCTGCTGGTATCGTCCCCTTGCATGTACGAGTTTGACGGCATCGGAAAAATCGATGGACCCTGAGGCACAGAGAGCGGCATATTCTCCCAAGCTGTGTCCCGCCATGGCCTCCGGCTCTATGCCTATTTCCTTTTCAAATACCCTGTAGAGGGCAACACCCACTGTCAATACTGCCGTTTGAGTGTTTGGCGTCAGATCGAGGACATCCTGCGGCCCTTCAAAGCAAAGCTTCGCAAGGTTGGTGTTGAGGGCTTCTTCCGCTTCCGCAAAGATTTCCCTTGTTTCTTTAAACCCTTCGTACAGCTCCCTTCCCATTCCTACGTATTGTGAACCCTGACCGGGAAAGACTATACCCAAGTTATCCATAACTCTTCTCCCTCAGAGCACATACTCCGGGAAAATCTATTCAACGGAAATAACTTCACGCCCTTTGTAGAAACCACAATGGGGACATGCGCGGTGGGGCAGCTTTGGTTCACTGCATTGTGAGCATACGGAGGTGGTGACAGCTTCAAGGGCATCGTGAGTCCTTCTCTTATTTCTCCTTGTTCTCGAATGTCTATTGGTTGGATTAGCCATAGTACAACTACCTTTCCTTCTTCGTCTTAAAATTTTTTAACGCAGCAAATGAGCTACTTATCTGCTGCGTTTCATGATTACACTTCTCTATATTAAGATTTATCCCGCAGACGGGACAAAGCCCCTTACAAAAAGCATTACAAAGGGGTTTAACCGGAACATGCAGGACAACCTGCTCTACTACAATCTGACCCAGATCTATTATATCACCTTCATAATAACCGCATTCCAGATCTTCATATGTCAGCTCCAGATCGTCTTCCTTCAGATCGTAAGCGGGCATGAGAACATATTTGAACTCAATCTCTACTGGAAAGTCGAATTTTTCCAGACATTTGCAGCACTCAAGTCCAATTCCGACTCCGATTCTACCCGTGATCGACACATTCTTCAAGACCTTCTCCACAAAGCATCTAACGTCAATGTTCCGCACGCAAAAACCAGAATCATCACCCATCGGCAGTGACCGGTGGAACCATTTTTCACCTTTAGAGAACCGGAGATTCAACCCCTCTTCCGGAATATTTGAGATGTTGATCTGCAAAACTTGTCCTGTTAAATATATAGCTAAAAAGAACGGAGCATAATTACAATTTTGATCTAATGTCAAGATAATTCTATAATTCCCCGGGTAAGAAATAGCGCAGCACAGTGCGGCAAATACAATGCGACGCCTTCTGGATAATGGCTTTACCGCTTGATATTACGCACTAAATCCCTTAGATATCGGTTACTATTCCGGGTTGGGGTGCCTCCACATCGGCCGGAACTCAGACTTCCCCTTCTAATACAGTAAAAACGCAAAAATCATATTGACGCCTGAATAGTGACAGACATTGGGGAATCAGTAACAACTGAGAAATAAACCTTGACTTTTGAGGATTATTTGTCTAGTTACCGTCCGTTAAAGGCTATTCCATTGGGGGATGGTCTAGCGGTAGGACTCAGGTCTCTGGAATCTGCTACCCAGGTTCGAATCCTGGTCCCCCAGCCATGGTCCCATCGTCTAGCGGTTAGG
>CAZSYH010000071.1:0-8923 GCA_964610735.1 uncultured Syntrophaceae bacterium
GGCCCGTCTTCTTTTTCGTGAACACCGTCCAGACCCTCCCCAGCCTCGCCCTCTTTGGCCTGATGATCGCGCCCCTGGCCCTGCTCTCCCAGAAGTACCCGGTTCTTCGCGACTTCGGGATACAGGGGATCGGCTGGGCACCTGCCCTGATCGCGCTCTCCCTGTACGCCCTCCTCCCCATTACGCGGAACACCTATACCAGCCTTCGCATACTTGACCCCGATGTCATTGAAGCGGGCCGGGGTATGGGAATGAGCGGCCTCCAGGTCTTATGGCGGGTGGAGATTCCCCTCTCCCTGCCGATCATACTCAGCGGTATAAGAACGGCTCTGGTACAATCCATCGGCAACACCACGGTTGCCGCCCTCATCGGAGCGGGGGGACTTGGTGTCTTTGTTTTCCAGGGACTTGGTCAGGCAGTCCCCGACCTGATCCTCCTCGGAGCAGTGCCCGTTATTCTTCTCTCGGTCTTTACGGATAAACTCATGGCGATACTCATCCATCAAATCACCCCGAAAGGGATTGAAGTACAAGAGGCCCCGGCATCATGATCCAGATCCAGAATGTTACGAAAAGCTA
Source organism: uncultured Syntrophaceae bacterium (assembly GCA_964610735.1). Taxonomy (GTDB): domain Bacteria; phylum Desulfobacterota; class Syntrophia; order Syntrophales; family UBA2210; genus UBA2210. The sequence continues at coordinate 580 of CAZSYH010000071.1, forward strand.
CGGCACCTCCATCGCGGTAGACAATATTTCCCTTGAAATACCCGCTGGAGAGACATGCTGCCTCATCGGCCCGTCCGGGTGCGGCAAATCGACGGCGGTAAAACTGATCAACCGGATGCTGGAACCTGCGAGCGGCAGGATCTTTATCGACGGGAAAGACACCAGGGATTTTAAACCGGAGCTTTTAAGGAGACACATCGGGTATGTAATTCAGAACGTGGGTCTCTTCCCCCACATGACCGTCGCGGAGAATATCGCTGTCGTCCCTCAGCTCCTCTCGTGGAAGAAGGAAAAGATCGAAGAGAGGACGGAAGAATTGTTCCGCATGATGCGCATGGAATCAGGGCATTATCTCGACAAATACCCGAGGGAACTTTCGGGAGGAGAGGCGCAGAGAATCGGGGTGGCCCGCGCGTTGGCCTCCGATCCCGAAATACTTCTGATGGACGAGCCCTTCGGCGCGGTTGATCCCCTGAATCGCGAAGCTCTACAGGCGGAGTTTATGAAGATTCAGAGCAATCTTAAAAAAACCGTTGTCTTTGTCACCCACGATCTCGACGAAGCGATCCGGCTCGGCGACCGAATTGCCCTGATGAGAGAGGGAAAGATAGTGCAGTACGACACGCCCGAAGAGATCCTTGCCCGTCCGAAAAACAGATTCGTGAGTGATTTTGTCGGCGCTGACAGGGCGCTGAAACGTCTTTCCCGCTTCCCCGTCTCCGAATTCATGAAAATGCCGGCATCTGTGAAGGTAAATGACGATATTGACGCCTTTCTCGCGCAAACAAGAAAAGAGGGTAAAACTCGATTCGTATGGCTCCTTGACGAAGATGAACGGCTGATCGGTCCCGTCGATTCCCGTCATGTTCGCGCACCATTTAACCGGGAGGAGGATGTGATGGAAGCCAACTGCTCTGCCATAACCGTCAGGGACAGCGCGACACTGAGGGAGGTTCTGTCGAGGATGCTCGGGCAGGGGGTCAAAATAATTCCGGTTATCGACGATGATTCACGGCTCGTGGGCGAGATCAGCATACTGGAAATCGAAAAGGTGACCGAGGAGGCCGCGCTCGAATGTTGAAATCTCCCTTGAAAAAGTTTCTCCGCAGATCAGCGGGGACGATCCTCCTTGCCGGGGTGTTTATCTACCTCATCCTCGACATGAATGCCTGGAATCTTTTTCTCAAGACCCTCTTTCCCGAAGAAACCGAGTGGATCTACCCGCGCGCGATGCTGATCGAGCTCGTTGGCGAACACCTGCTGCTCGTCGCCATCTCAAGCGCGCTCGCCGTAACAGCGGGGATAGCAACGGGCATTTTCGTGACACGCCGCTCAGGCAAGGTGTATCTCCAGACGGTCAACGACCTCACCTCGCTCGCGCAGACATTTCCCCCCGTGGCGATCCTGGCGCTTGCCGTTCCCTTCATCGGATTCGGGTTCAAGCCCACCATCGCGGCCCTTTTCCTGTACAGCATCCTCCCCGTCGTCCGCAACACCATATCGGGCATCGAGGCGGTGCCAGCCCCGCTAATCGAAGCGGCCTTCGGCATGGGGATGACACGCATTCAGATCCTGTTCAAGGTAGAAATTCCCCTCGCAATGAAGATGATCATGGCCGGGATCAGAATCTCTGTCGTGATGAATATCGGAACGGCGACACTGGGAGCTATCGTCGGGGCGGGCGGACTTGGGGTGCCCATCATCTCGGGACTCGTCAGACAGAATCCGGCCTTTGTGCTCGAAGGCGCGCTCACCGTCTGCCTCCTGGCCGTCATCACCGACCGCCTGATCGCCGGGATAGAAGAAGGCTCCTTCTAAAATCGGATATGTAATTGTATTAAGAATGAAGATCTTACCGTGGCTAATCTCTTCTCTGTGTAAAAGTAATAGGAGGACATCATGCAACTCGACATGCATTATTATGGAGTATTTGCGTTGGCCCGGACGGCGGGCCTCAAATACGAACCGGCGCATATAATTGCGACTCTTTAAAAATATGATATTTCATCCACTCTTGCAAATAATTATTCTAAAAAGTATATGCCTTACAAGAAAATGAAAAGAGGGAATCCACTGAGAAAAGGGCCTTTTATAAAGATTGTTATCGGCATTCTGATCATCGCATCATGGGCAGGGATGATGTTTCTCCTGGTTGAAAAGGAGGGTCTGATAAAGGGTGATTTTGAAAAGACCACGATCAGAGAGTTCATGCCGGAAGATATACAACTGGATACCTGGAAAGGGATCTATATAAAAGACAGATGGGTTGGTTATCTCCATACGATCCTTGCTCCATGGGAAACGGGATACCGCATTAACTCCCAGTCTTACTTAAGATTTAAGATGTTCAATCAAACGAAGACCCTGTCGATGATGACGATTCAGCAGCTCGATTCCGACTATCGACTTCTCAATTTTCAGACCACCATTTCCGGACTGGCAGGCATCATTCTAAAGGGCGAGAGGCTGGGCAATCAGCTTCTGGTGGAAATCATGTATGGCGATACCATCGTCAAGAAGACCTTTGATCTGAAAGATGATCTTTTCCTTGATCAGAGCATCCTGCAAATTTACAGGGGCAAAGATCTGAAGGTCGGTGATTCATACACATTAACCATTCTTAACCCCCTGACCCTGAACACGGAAGAAGTCCTCGCCGAGGTTGTAGGAAAAGAAAATGGCAATCTCGTCATGGAAACAAGATTTGCCGGACTGGTCTCCAGATCGTGGATCAACCGGGACGGCCTTGTTGTGCGTGAGGAAACGCCGAATGGATGGGTGATGCAGATCGAAGACAGAAAAACCATCGAAAAACATCTTGCCGATTCGAAAAGTGGTTCTGTAGACCTTTTAAAGGATGTATCGGTAGGCACCAAAAGAAAACTGCAAAATCCGCGCGAAACGCATTTCATGAAAATAAAGGTAACGGGAATCGATCTGAAAAACTTTGACTTCGACGGGAAAAGGCAGAAACTGATCGATTCTCACGCGGGCATCATAGAAATCTCATCAATATTTCCTCCCGCGGAAGATATTTCTGGTGACAGGGAAAAAATGGGGGGATTTCTCAGACCCTCAATCTGGGCAGATTCCGATGACCCCGCAATCAGGGCAAAGGCCGCCGAGATTGCAGGCAATGAGAAAAACAGATGGAATGTGGCAAAAAAGATCGGCGAATGGGTATGTAAAAATATCGAAAAGATCCCCACTCCTGAAATACCTGTGGCAACCTCGGTGCTGAAGAGCAGGAAAGGGGATTGCAATGAGCATACGGTGCTTTTTGTCGCTCTGGCCAGGGCATGCGGCATACCCGCCGAGATGTGCGCGGGTCTCGTCTACATTAACGATGGCTTCTACTACCATGCATGGCCGAAGGTATTTGTCGGGAAATGGGTGCATCTTGACCCAACCATGGGGCAGGATATCGCAGATGCGACACATTTCGAACTGGTATCGGGCGGTTTATCGTCTCAGGCAAAGATAGCTCTCGCAATCGGGAATATCAATATCGAGATCCTGAAGCCCGATGGTTCCGGGCATTGAGATCAGTGTAAATAAAGAAAACCAAACAGGGAGAGGAACTGTACCTTGATTGAAATTCAAAAGTTTTCAAAAAAATTCGGAGATACACTCGCGGTGGATAATCTTACCCTCAACATCCCGGCAGGAGAATTCTTTACCCTCCTCGGTCCCAACGGTGCGGGCAAAACAACTACACTGAAGACAGTCGCAGGTCTTCTCAGACCGACATCAGGCAGAGTGTTAGTCGGCGGACACGACATGGCAGAGAAAAACACAGAGGCGAAAAAGCTGATAAGTTTTATTCCGGATGTGCCCTATGTCTATGAAAAGCTGACGGGAAGAGAATTCCTCTATTTTATAGGAGAGCTGTACAAGCTTGACCTGGACTATTACCGTGATGAGACCGAACGTCTGCTGAGTCTCTTCTATATGCAGGATTACGGGAACCAGCTTATGGAAAGCTATTCTCACGGAATGAGACAGAAGATCGTTATCTGTTCCGCGCTCCTTACAGATCCCCGTCTGATCATTATTGATGAACCGATGGTCGGATTAGACCCTAAAAGTATCCGCCTTGTAAAAGACATTCTCAGGACGTGCGCGGACAGGGGAACAACCATACTGATGTCCACGCATACTCTTACCCTGGCGGAGGAAAAGTCCGACCGTGTCGGTATAATTCACAAGGGACGGTTGATAAGCGAGGGGACCGTCGAAGAGATAAAAAGATCCTCCGAAGAGGTGGGGGGGCTGGAAGATATCTTTCTCAAAATGACTGCTGAGGATTAGTTGGATGGATGGACTAAAAGGGATCTTAATGTCCCAGATCTGGATACTCAGGAATAGTATCGCAGGCATTAAAAGTGAGCCTAAGCTGAAGATTGCTTTTATCTCCGCAGGCATCATCTTTTTCTGGTTTGGCTCGCTCGCGCTGTTCTACAAGGGGCTTTCCTTCTTCCACAAAATTCCCATTATCGGCCCGGCGCTTGTTGATGAATCCATATACATATTTTCCGCGGTGCTCTTTATAATGCTCACATTGAGCAGCGTAATTATCTGCTACGCGACCTACTACTCATCTAAAGAAGTAGCCTTTCTCTTTTCAAAACCGATAGATACACGCGTCATCCTCTTTTATCGGTTTTTTCAGTCTGTCATATTCGGCTCCTGGGCATTCCTCTTTCTCGGGGTGACTTTCATACTCGCATATGGCTTTATAAAGGATGTGTCATTCTGGTTTTATCTCTTCATCCCCTTTTATTTTGCGGCCTTTATAACACTCCCTGCCGCAATCGCGTCAATTATTGTCCTGGCGGCTGTCAGGTTCATCGATTACCGTACGGTTAAATACATACTCGCTGTCACGCTCTGTATAGGGGCATCCCTTCTCTACTGGTACTACAAACAAAACATAGCCTCCACACCCTTTACAAGAAACGAGATCGGCTATTTTCTCGATAATCTTCTTTATCATATCAGGATCTTTAAACATCCACTGTTCCCCGGCTACTGGATGGCGAAGGCACTCATAAATGCGAGCATAAACAATTTTAAGGATGGTCTTTTCTACTTTTTAGCTTTCACAACGACAGTTCTTTTCTTCCTTCAGGTCAACTGGTTCATGGCGGGGGAAATATTCTATTCCGGGTGGCTCTCTTCGGGGAGAGGGAAGAGTAAAAAATATAACCCGCCTGACAGGGGATTGCTGAACCACGTTGTCCGGTTGCTTCCCTTTGTACCTAGACCAACGGCGGCAATGATAACCAAGGATATAAAGATATTTTTCAGGGATTTCGGACAGTGGTCACAGTTTCTGATCTATTTTGCCATACTGGCTATATATATATTTAACCTCAGAAACATGCCGCAGATAGCGGGCAATATATACTGGAAGATGATTGTTACATTTCTTAACCTTTCGGCTACCGCCCTTGTCCTGGCCGGATTTACCGTGAGATTTCTCTTTCCGTTGATAAGTCTCGAAGGCAGCAGGTTCTGGATTCTTGGTCTCGCGCCAATAACCTTCAGGGGGCTTATAGTCCAGAAATTTATCACAAACTTTGTGGGCATTTTCCTGGTAAGCGAGTTTTTGATGCTGGCAACCAATATTATCCTCAAGACGGGGGCCTCTCTTATGTACATATCCTGCGGGCTGGCTGCCATGGCAAGCGTCGGTCTTGTAGGCCTGTCGATAGGGCTGGGGACCATCTATCCCAACTTCAAGGAGGACAATTCGGCAAAAATCGTATCCGGCTTCGGGGGAACCCTCAATTTTATAATCGCCCTTCTCTATGTAAGTTTTATAATTACTCTTTTCGCCGTTCCTTATTTCAGCTTTGAGATACACAGAGCAATCTCCGGACACACCTTTCACCTGTTTCTGGTTTTTTCATGGATAGTGTCACTGATTGCAACAATTGCGGCAGGGGCTCTTCCAATGATCCTGGGATACAGAAATCTGGAGCATATGGATTTTTAACGGGATTAGCAGGGGTACAGTGACGAAGGGTGCAGCGGGACGCAGTCCCGATGAGTCGGGATTTACAAAGCCATCAAGCTTTGCTTTGAACTGAACAGCGAGCGCATTCCAGAAGCATCTTTGACGCGGGAACAGATCGTCTATTCTTCCTTTTACGGTATTGTGGCGATGCACTGGTTGCCAGAGGCACAAAATTCATCAAGGATGGCGGTTTTTTCATGACGAGAGGCATGTTTATGCCGCAAATGGACTGCCTCACGATATTCTTTTTTGGATCGCGGACTCATGATTATTCCTCCTTTTGGAAGTCGATGCTTGGTAACATCGAATTATGAGTCAACGATCCTTTTTATTCACCCCCTGGGTAACATTTAATATGAAGCAATTCGCCCCCCGAATTGTCATTGACAGGGGGCTGCCTTTTCCCTATCATCCCCCATTCGCACCCCTGAGGGTCATACGAATATTGAGATGAGAGCGGCAATGAAAAATCACAAATCCAGACTGATCTTACGAGTCGGTGTGGCAACGCTCTGCCGGGTTGTGCTCAATACTGCCCGCCGGTTTGTCTATCCCTTTGCACCTGCCCTCTCGCGGGGTCTTGGTGTCTCGCTCCCTGCCGTTACATCTCTCATAGCGGTCAATCAGTTTACGGGTATCTTGGGTCCTTTCTTTGCTCCCCTGGGGGATCGCTGGGGATACCGGATTATGCTTCTTGTCGGGCTGGCGCTTTTATCGCTGGGGATGCTGGCAGCAGGATTTCTTCCCTTTTACGGGGTTGTCCTTATTGCCCTTTTAATGGCCGGACTCGGTAAAAATATCTTTGATCCAGCGATTCAGGCCTATGTCGGGGATCGCGTGCCGTATGCAAAACGCGGGTTTGTGATCGGGATCATGGAGATATCCTGGGCCGGCAGCGCCCTTGTTGGTATCCCGCTCATGGGACTTTTGATCGAGCATATGGGCTGGCGGGCTCCCTTCTTTGTTCTGGGCGGATTGGGGCTGATGGGTCTGGCAGTTCTCGGAGCGTTGATACCTGCAAAGAGTGGCAGGCAGAAGGGTTACAATATTCCTGTTACCCCCCTCGCTGCCTGGCGGCGGCTGGCCGGGAATCGTGCCGCTCTGGGTATGCTCGGCTTTGCATTTTGTATCTCTGTCGCAAACGACAATTTTTTTGTTGTCTATGGGGCATGGCTTGAAGGAAGATTCGGGCTGAGTCTCGTCGCTCTCGGAATGGCAACAACGGTTATCGGTGTGGCCGAGCTTCTGGGCGAGGGACTCACGGCATTTCTTTCAGACCGCCTCGGGTTGCGTCGTTCGGCGATCATAGGTCTTACCCTTTCGGGACTCAGCTATGTTCTACTACCCTGGTGTAGCTCGACTCTGACGATGGCGCTTATTTCCCTCTTTATCATATTTGTAACCGTTGAATTTACCATCGTTACCAGCCTTTCGATTTGTACCGAGGTTCTGCCGGGAGTACGGGCGACCATGATGTCGGGCTATGTGGCGGCGGCAGGCATAGGGCGCGTAGTCGGGGCGCTTCTTGGCGGACCGGTCTGGCTCATGGGTGGAATCGAAGCAACGGCAGCCGTCTCTGTGGCAATCACCGCCATGGGTCTCATATCCCTCGTCTGGGGGTTGCGAGGGTGGAGACCGTAACCCCGCAGCTACTGAAACGTGAAGCTGGCTATCTATGTGCGTCTGGCGGCATCGATGATCGGGATTATCGAACAGCGGTTTTCATGTCGTAATTATTACTCAATACCAAATCCTGCCGAGATACGGATACGGTTAAGAAGCATACGATGCACAGTCAGCGAAGCCTCTTCTTTGTAAAGAAGGAAAATCCGGCCGCGGCGAGACAAAAGAAGATTCCACATATAAAGGCGTTATGAAATGCTTCGATCAACATGGGGGAAGAAATAGAAGGGTGAGCGAGGCTCATGTTCCCGATGGATATCTTTTGAGGAAGGGATGACGAGAAAACTGTTTCGAAGAGACATATTCCCAGAACACCGCCTCCGTGTCTTATCAACATCATCACGCTGGAAGCAACACCCTGTTTCCCCTCCGGAGCTTCATTCATAACAAGGTTGCTGTTGGGAGCCATGAACATCCCTGCCGTAAAACCAAACCAGGCTAAAGATAGAGCTATAAAAAGGACAGAGGAACTGCCGTGAAGAAGGCCGAACATGAGAAAGGCTCCCGCGCAAAGAAACATCCCAATCGTACACAACCAGCGGGAGCCGATTCTGTCTGATAAACTGCCCGCCACGGGTCCCATAAAGATCATGACCGCCGATGGAATGACTAATATGAAACCAGCGTTATCAATTGTCA
>CAZSYH010000072.1:0-8670 GCA_964610735.1 uncultured Syntrophaceae bacterium
CCGATTATAACTGCTGGACCCCACATATCCTTCCGGGCGGATTCCTCGCAATCCATGACATCTTTCCCGACCCGTCAAAGGGAGGACAAGCTCCCTGGCACATATACAATCTGGCCCTCGCCTCCAGCCTCTTCACCGAACTGCCGATGATAAACACCCTGGGAATTTTGAGAAGAATAGAGACCAAGCCGTAATGAAAAATCCCCGCAGCTACGGGCAAACGTGATATCCGCTTTTGCTCCGAAAACCAGCGGGGACTGCTCTCGCTATTCAGTTCACATCAACTCTGTTGTTATGTGTCCAGTACCACGCAAGGTTGTCTCCCCTGCGCTCCAGCTTGATGTAGCCGGTATCGATAAAATCCTCTATGGTTTTGCGAACCAGTCTGGAATCAAAGCCGGTCACCTCTTCGATTTTTCCGCACAGCATGTTAACTGTTCCATTATCTGACGCATGATTCACGGGAAAACAGCCACAGGTCTCAATCAGATCCTCGGACAACATTCGGTAGACAAGCTGCATCCGGAAATGCCCTTCGATTCTGAAATTGTCTTCCGGCAGGCCCCTCCCCTCTCTGTACTCGCGCACCTGCTTTTCCCATTCATCATTTATTTCCCTGTCAAATGCCGCCACAAATTCTTCAATATCTTCGGGCGCGAGTCTTGATGTCCTGACAATCGCGCTGTTCGCGTCATAATGGGACCAGTCATCCGTCAGGATTTCAAGGTCATAGTTTTCAATCTTTTCACGCACGGTGGTTCCGGGAAAGGGCGCGAGGAAGTGATAGCCGTAGGGTATTCCGAGGCTTTGTGAAAATTCCCGCGTGTCTCTGAGGGTTTCGGGTGACTCTCCGGGGAGACCAGCCATAAAGGACGCGTGGGCCAGGATTCCCGCTTCTTTGCACATTCTGACTACATTTCTTGCCTGGTCAAGCGTGATGCCCTTTTTTATGCGCTTCAGCATCTCCGGATTGCCTGACTCTATGCCAAAACTGACGCTGTCACACCCGGCCTCGCGCATGAGTTCAAGGATCTCCCGGTCAACAGTGTTAACCCGCGAGAAGGCGCTCCATTTGAAATTAAGCCCGCGTCTTAAGATTTCTCTACATACCTCGCGAACTCTTGCCTTATTTGATGTAAAGAGATCGTCCGCTATATTTATCCTGGAAATGCCGTAAGACAATATCTGCTCTATCTCATCCATGACATATTCCACCTTTCGGTAGCGAACCTTTTTCCCCACCATGCGTCTTCCCTGACAGAATATGCACAAATTCGGGCACCCTCTGCTTGTTATTATACTGACAGGAAAACCAAGCGCCCGGTATCTCGACATGGGGAGCAGATGCCTCGCCGGCATGGGAATCGAATCAAGATCGTCTATCAGCTTCCTCGGCCCTGTGACAACAATCCCACCATCCTGTCTGAACGCGAGTCCCTTTATATCAGGCCAGTTGCTGCTATTCATCAGATGGGGGACAAGTTCCATGATGGTCTTCTCGCCCTCACCCATAACCAGCAGGTCTATCTCCGGATATGCCTCAAGAGCGCCCTCGGCATCGAATGATACGTGGGGTCCGCCCATCATAGTCACCACGGAGGGCCGATATCTCTTCGCGGTCCTTATTATATCCGCGGCTACAGGAAAGTTCATGGTCACAGAGGTGGCGCCTACGACATCCGGTCCAAAGGCGTCAATCTCTTTTTTCAACTTTTCAGGTGTGTAGCGGGATACGATGTAATCGATAATTTTTACACGACAACCGGCTGCTTCGAACACGGCTGTCACGTAAGAAACACCCAGCGGAGGTGCGGGAGCCTCCTCAAGCGGATATGGCGGGGCAATGATAGCGACTTTCACAGGCAAACCAGTATTCCAATTTCAAAATTCAATCTCATTAATGATGATAAATCACCAGGTAGTGTAAAAGAAAGTTCGCAATTTGATATATTGCAATAGGCCATCGATATCTCCTAAAAGGGTGTTAGGGATAACACATATGAAAGGAGAAAGAGCGATGACCCGTAAGTATGATACATCGACATACAAGAAATTACTACTGCATTTTATGGGAGAGGGAGATCCTTTGCATTCTATGCTCCTGTGATTGACGGAGAAGATGATGGGAGTGGAGTCAGAGCTGAAAGCAGGGGCGGCCAAGGGAAAGCCTGCCCCTGATCGGACAACCCATTTTTCAGGAACCCGTGTCCGGCGATTCGACACCCGATTGGAGACTCTGTATCTGTTGGTTCCGAAACTCCGCCAGGGCGGATATGTTCCCTTCTTTGTGACGGAGAAAAAGCGATCGGAACAGGCCCTGATCCAGGTAGTGCAGGAAGCGTTTATTAATGGTGTTTCCACCCGGAAGATGGAACGTCTAGCCCGATCCCTGGGTATTGAGGGTATTTCTGCCGGTCAGGTATCGACGATGACGAAGGAACTTGATAACCAGGTTGCGCAGTTTCGGACCTGTCCTTTAGAGAGAGAATATCCTGTCATATGGGTTGATGCATTGTATGAGAAGATCCGGTTTGATGGTCGAGTCATCAACATGGATTCCTATATTCGACTTGTTACTTCTTATCTCATCGAATACGGCGAGGACTGGTCGACTGGAGAGTGTTACATTAAAAAGTCGCTTATTGAGGAACAACGAATGTCATTACAACAGGCAGCTTAAACCGGAGATCTTGATGGTCTCATTACTCGAGATTGCGAACTTCTCTTGACGTGACCGGCTTTTGTCACTTACATTGGCCAAAGTCAATGGTAAAGGTGACGGAATTTCAGGCTGAACAATTGATAATCTTTCAGCCTGAAATATTTTCTACCGATCACAGCTCCGCCCTAATTTTTGGCAGTTTGATAAGGCATTACTTTTGACGGCTGAGAGTATAGAGGAGCTGTTTTGTATCGGAAACCAGGGGCTATCGATATCTTAGAATAACTTGTTGACAACAAATTAAAGTTAAGCATTTTCTTAAAGGTTGGATGTTTACTGACTTCAGGAAGCTATACGTAACATATCCTGTATTACCTATTGATATTAGGGTGTTATGTAGTGTTTATTAATTCATAGTTTTTCTTTCTCGTCAAGGATTATATGGGTTGCCAGCCGTTCGTTGCATAATCACCTCCATTGCAGTGAAATAATTTCCTTGGGGTGCCTCGCCATACTCAGCGGGGCATGTGCTCGCTCTTCAGTTTACTCTTTGAATGTTCGGTTGCTTTGTGAAAGAAATTATCTAACGACGCCCCTTCAATTCCTTTTCCTATAAGAATGAGAAACCGCTCGCGAAATCGTTCATCACTGCACTCCGCAAGATCGTATCGGCCGTTTACGTACTGCACAATACAAGGGTTGGAGTAACCCTTAAATTTCACGACCCCCTTGGCGCGGAATACGAAAGTGGGAAGCGATTCGATCAGAGATAGAAAGGTTTTCTTGTTGATCGTTTCAGGAAGGGCTATTTTCACACTTTCAAGGCCATCATGGATATGGGCACTTTTATCAATCGCCGAAGGAGACGCAGTGTGTCCCTGAATCGTTTCTGCCATTTCCTCGAAATCGATACCGTACAAAAGGGCTGGATTTATGTAGCCCTGTTCAACCGCAACAAGCGGTGCGGTTGAATTCTTTTCTCGAAGACGCGCCTTCACCTTCGTCAAAGTCTCCTCATTCACCAAATCCTTTTTGTTTACAACAAGAATATCGGCCGCCTTGACCTGATTTGACGCGATCTTAAAGCGTTCCATTGACTCTTCAATATTAGACGCATCGACAAGCGTTGTCACGCCGTCAAATCTAGCAAGTTCCTTTATCTCGCCAATTTCATCAAGTAAGTTGAAAGGATTCGCAAGACCTGTCGTTTCAACAATGATAAAATCGGGGTGAAACTGCGAGAGGATCTGCCGTATCGCTCTCTTGACGCTTCCTACAAGCGTGCAGCACACACACCCCTCGTCGATTTCCACGACTGAATAATCGTGATCAAGCAACTTTCCGTCAAGACTGGTTTCGCCGATTTCGTTTTGAATCACCGCGACAAAACGATTATGCTGTACGTGATATTCAATAAAGTTCTGGATAAACGTCGTCTTGCCTGACCCCAGAAACCCTGTCACTATAATCAGTTGGGGCCTCTCCTCGATGCCGAGGATTCTTTTGTCGAGCGTTTTGTAATCGGCTACCGTGTGGACATCCCACCATAATTCATTGTCATACTCAGAAACGGTCTCATCACCTTTTTTCCAGTTAATATCGACGGTGTTTGGCGCATCGCCCGAAATGATGAGTTTATCAGCAATTTTATCAGGCGCTACGCCGTAACCCAGGTATAAGCACCTGTTCTGTATGCTGTCCGACTCTCTCTCTCGTACCTTTCCTTTCGAGGTATAGACTATTTCCTCCCCCTTACGATGCGCTTGGAGGAGATATACCGGCGGTTCATTAAGGCTGAAGGTAACCGATGCGGTATACACCCTGAAGAAAGCAAGGGAGATACTGTACGATGGAAAATTTAGATCGTAGCCTCCTGGGGCAACGATTTCGATGTGTCGGCCATCGCGAATGCCGTATACACCGTCCCGGGCTACCGTCCGCTGTCGCGACGTGCTCTCCATACCAACCAAGAGGGCATTCTCCGATCCGTTTGCGCACAGATCAATACGGGCAACAGCAAAGAGACTGCACAGGTCAGGATATCTCAAAAAGTCGCGGACCTGTGTGAAATAGTCGTCTCGCTGGGTCATGGCGACAGCCTCGACGGAACACGCCTCGACCAGTTCCTCATCTGGATCTGGGAAGTAGCAGAGGGCAAACTTTCCCCTTATCCAGCTGCCGGATGTTTGACATGTCGCAAAATATATTCCGTATATGCCTTTAAAATCTTTAATCTTTGCAGTCCACCCAACAACATCCTGAGATGAATCTTTGAGTCCGCGCCACCCTATGACGTGTCGAATGCCGGGAACGAAATTGGTACGCATGAGGAAAATTCTCATCAACTCCTGAATGCCCGTTTCAGGATGAGTCAGTAGTTCTCCCGGATGTAACGCTTTTAGCTCCATAATCAATTTTTATAAAACACATTCATTGTGTAACGCTGACAAAAAGGCCGTATAATGGACCCCCCTCGGCTTAAAAACAATACGGCCTTATCACCTGATGGTGTCCACCGTTTCCTCCTTTACCCTATCGTTTTTGGGGTCCGAAAAACTGCAGGGAAACAACCTTGCCTTTGCCCCAACAAACCTTGTATACCTGCACGATATCCGAAGGAAATTCATGAGCCGTTTCGACTGTGGCACCTTCCACAGTGTAGCATATGACAGAGCCCTCTTTCTTGGTTTCAACAACATGCGGGTCTTTAATAACCAGACATGCCATTGCGCTCCGTATGATATCGGAGTCACAGTATTTTTTCAGAACGCTCGCAAATTCTTCCTGCGAACCATGGGATCTCATACACTCTTGCATCTCTGGTAATATCGTATCGGCAACTCTTTTTTTCGGTCCATAGAATTCCAAGGAGATGACTCTCTTGTTTTCCCAGCAGACCTTGTAGGTCTGTGTTATATTCGAGGGAATCTCGTGTGCTGTTTCTACTGTTGTGCCTTCCACTGTATAGCATATTACAGACCCCTTTTTCTGGGTATCTATGACATAGGGATTTTTAATGACCAACAGTGCCATCGCCCTTCGAATAATCCCCTGATCACAATATTTTTCCAAGGCTTTGATGTACTCTTGCTGAGATTCGTGGGACTGCATACATTCACGCATTTCAGGTATTACATCTCCTCGGGCAAAGCCTACGAGAAGAAAACACAGACTTATGAGAATCAACGATTTCATCCTAACCATAACAAACCTCCTCTCTGAAAAGAGTAGTGGGAGCGATTACAGGAGACGTGTTCATTGAGCACATCTCCTGTAACGCATGCCTTCTCTTCTATCGAAAACACGAGACGAACGAATCGGGTTTATCCGGTTTTTACACACCGAAGGTGATGATATCTCCGTTTCCAAGGTAAGCCTTATCCTTCGACCGGAACCGAGAAGTACCCTTTACGACAGGATAACCCGCATCGATAAATTTTTTCGCGCAAACAATGCCCGTACAGTGATTACATCCGATCTTCTCGAATCCATATTTCCCGAGTGACATCACCAGGTCATCATATTTGGGATCCCAATCCTCAAAGGGAGAAATATGCAGGCCACCATAGACGCCATACAAATTATCATTTTCATATTTGATCTCCCGATATGCTGTTTCGGCAAATTGAATGATACTCTGATGGCAGCAGCCTGTTACGCTCACCAATCCTTTGTCTTTAATATTAAAGTATAAGGATTGTTCTCCATAAACCCGGCAGATGATCGGGATGGCAAAGACAAAAGAGGCCATACCGGGGATAACCGGGTTTAAACCTGCATTAACCTTTATCACCTTGCCTTTATGACCTGAATCCTTGATATACTGAAGCCCTTCAGGATAAAAACCATCCGGAATATAGAGGGGGATGGTTGGATCATATTTCATGGTGACGGGCAATCCCCAGAAATGATCGAAGTGCTCGTGCGAAATGAAGAGTGCTTCGATCTCTCTATTCTCGAGCATTTTATCGATCCCCTCACGCTTGAAACATTCCTCCGTCCACGCGTATGACCAACCAGAGTCCAAGAGAAACTTCCGCTTCCGTCCACTCATTTCCTCCAATTCAATGAGACAGGCATACCCTCCCGCGTTTTCTGGATGGACCGATAATTCTTCCTGAATCGCCCATGCTTCCTCAACTCTCTCGGGCAAAAGATGCTTAATCTTTGCGATACTCTTCTCATAGGATCCTTTCCCCAAACCCGCTCCATTGCCGAAGGGCGGCCAGTTATAATCATACTGATTCACCAGAAGTCCGCCCGCGCCTTTGATATCTCCCATGAGAGCCGCATTTTCAAACCAGCTCGTCTCTGAGATATTGGTAATCTTAATACTTTTACAGACACCGATATCAGCAAGCTTCCTTTCTACTTTTGGGAAAAAGCGCTTACTCCATGGGGAATAGGAATACAAACCCATGGCTACAACGGCGCCTGCACCGGCTCCCATTGCCGTCCCTTTCAGGAAATCACGGCGGTTTATTTTGCCCTTATTCTCAGACATGTCTTCCTCCTTGTCGTTCTATATTTATTTAATAATTGTTATAGCATTGTAAAATATAGGAAGCATCCAGAGAGTTACAAAGTAGAGAGCAACCCCCGCAACGGCTCCAGTACCAAGCCCCCATCCAAGGGATGGATTCCATTTTACATCGGCGATCTTTGCTTTATATGCTTCGTGATCCGCCACAATTTCTTCAGCCGTTTTTGGCACCATTTTCCAGCCGGGCCAGTTATCCATGAACCAGTGATGAACCAGCCAGATGTCGATCAGCCAAATTGTGGGAATCATGGGGAACTGCTGTGGATGAGAAAACCCTTTTTGAGTACCCAGAAACAGATGTGAGGTTTTGTAGTAGACAATATAAAGAGCTACAGCTGCAACAATCGTTATCCCTGTGCGGATTAATACATTAACGGGCATACTGTACTTTTTGGGCCAGTTTCCGCAGTAGAATGTAATAAACAATGCAGGAACCAGGAAGAATACTGCCATTTCTCCGACATGCAGCCATCGCCAGTCAGGCGCAAAGACACGCCGGGTACCCCGAATCGCCTCTCCCCATGTCAGTTCCTGTGCAAAATAGAGAAAGAAGTGGATGGCAAAGGCGATAGCGATAATGCCGAAAAAGGCGACAACACGCCGAAGACCGTTTCTCTTTATCAGGTTGAAAGGATAACGTTCCCAGATAGTTTCAACCAACCACACAGAAACTGTACAACACATGATCCACGAGATATGAAAGTTACCGGATACCGTATTCGCAAATTTCTCCCAGTAAGGTGGTAATATGGCCGTAAAATACTGCCAGGGATAGGATAAGATTGCCATATGCGAATGCATGGTCATGAAGTAAATCAATGTGCTTAAGAAAAAGGTAATCATTAGAATGCTGAAACCCTTCGATGGTTGTTTCAAATCCTGCCAAGGCGCTTCTTCACAAGCAATGATCCACGCCGGGCTCAACCATGATGCAAGTGCTGCGAACATAAGGCAGGCCAGCGCGGCATATTCAATAGCAAAAAACTCTGTAACACCCGGCAACTTCATCAATTGTCCTGGATTAAAATATGCCAGGCCTAAATTACCTAAAAGACCCTCAAAAAACACCTTGATGAGCAGATATAAAAGACCAACGGAAACTGCTGTCAGAACGGCCCCTTTTATCAGAGGGTGTGCGTTTTCCAGCCACTTTCTGCGAAAGGGCCAAAAGTTAAAAATGTAAACCATCCAGATAAGGACGATTAACCACCAGCGCGTATACATATAGCCCACATAAGGTGTGTACATGCGCATCAATCCTCGGGGATCCTGAAATATCCACCATGTGGCATAAAATATGATGAGCGTAAACACCAACGCCACAAGTGCCGGGATGGGGCCGCCCCACCTTTTAACGAGCTTCCGTTCTTCCAAGTAGCCCCCGCCGTAACGTTCTTCGATTTGTGCTTTCATAAACTTTTCCCTCCCTCCTTTTGTTATTGAAAAACCTTTGAAAAAGATTCCT
>CAZSYH010000073.1:0-8664 GCA_964610735.1 uncultured Syntrophaceae bacterium
GCAAGAGAAAGCTGCTGGAGAAACAGAAGAAGGGGAAGAAGCGGATGAAGATGGTCGGGTCCGTCGCGATCCCCCAGAGCGCGTTCATAGCGATACTGAAATCCGACAATACGTAGAAAAACAGGGGTCAGGGGGGAAAAATGATACCCGGAATCTACATACATATACCCTTCTGTCTTTCCAAGTGCGGCTACTGCGACTTTTACTCCACCACACAGAGGGAGAGAATATCCCCCTTTATTGGGTCCCTCCTGAAAGAGATGGCGATGTATCGCGGCTGTTTCAATCGGTTCGACACCCTCTACCTGGGAGGCGGCACCCCTTCCCTGCTTGACTCAGGACAGTTAACGGAAATTATTGACGGTATACGCAAATGTTTCCCTTTGTCCTCCGATACAGAGATTACTATTGAGGTAAATCCCGGGGATCTCAGTCGGAAAGCGGCTGAGTCACTTTTTGAAACGGGTATTAACAGGATCAGTATCGGCGTACAGTCCTTTGACGAACATATCCTCTCATTTCTCGGACGCAGGCATTCCTTAATTGACTCGATATCCGCGGTAGAAGATGTCCGAAACGCGGGGTTCGGTAATATGGGTCTTGACCTCATCTATGGAGTACCCGGACAGGACCTGGAATCGTGGATGAACACACTGCGCAAGGCCCTGTCATTCAGGCCGGAGCACCTTTCCTGTTACCAGTTGACCCTGGAACCTTCAACACCACTGGGAATGAAATACAGGGCTGGAGAAATTGATACTCCGGACGAGGATCTCCTTTACGAGTTTTTCATGAAAACATCCGAACTGCTCGAAGCCTCCGGATATACGCACTATGAGGTCTCAAATTTCGCAAGGGGCCCTGAATTCATGTCGAGGCACAACCGGAAATACTGGGATCATACTCCCTATCTCGGCCTCGGCCCGGCGGCGCATTCATTTTCCGGCAACAGAAGGTGGTGGAATCACCGCTGTGTCGACAGATATATCGAGGAAGTCAACAAGAAAATGCCCCCAATCGAGAAGTCCGAAATACTGACCCTGGAGCAGCTCCGGCTGGAAGCTCTCTATCTGAGCCTTCGCACCAAAATGGGGATTGATCTTCAGGATTTCTCCGAGAGATATAGCTTTGACCTGCTTGATAAAAAGAATGTCGTGTTAGGTAGGATTTGTGAAGAGGGCCTTATAACCATACTGGATAATCACATCTATCCCACGCGCAGGGGTCTCGCTATATCGGACAGCTTATCCATTATATAAGATCTAATAAAATACACTGAAATTTGAAGAATTGGGGATTTAGTTTTTTCATTTGCATAATCTTGCAACAAACAACCAGTGAGATTAAAAAGCCCTGGAAGAGTCTTCCAGGGCTTTTTTAGTTTTAAAATGGTGGCGGTGCCCCGGATCGAACGGGGGACACTACGGATATGAGCCGTATGCTCTAACCATCTGAGCTACACCGCCTCAATCAAATTGCGACGTACTCCTACATTATATTTGCTTACGTGTCAAGATCCCACTGAATCTATTTGGCATCCAAATCGTAAACCACTATTACACTCCTCGACAGGGTCGTTCCGAGTCCTACAGCAAGCACAATCTCGTCTTTACCATCGTTGTCTATATCTTTGATCTGGTAATCGGCCACATATCCCTGAATCTTCTTCGTCCTCCAGTTCTCGGCCATCCCGAGGCCATCCCACCCCAGATTATATATTTCACTGCGCGTAAACACTCGAACATTTTTCATCACCCTTCCAATGGATGATAGATTCTTAACGACAATGATCTCTTTCTTCCCGTTTCCATCGATATCATAGGTAAGGATCCTTTCCTTGATGAACACCTTCTCAGGCCCGGACGCATTGTCAGAAGTAGTTTCCAAGACGTCCCCAAAATAAAAGTAGTTGTTGGACCCTCCGAACACCTCATCGCTCTTCCATATCAGTTTATCGCTTCCCCCCATAACGTGGATCTTGAAGTAAGCAGACTCCTTTGTCTCTTTGTAAATACAAATGTGTCCGTAGCTATCGAGTGCGATAACTCTATTGACATTGCCTTCATCCACACTGTCAATAGTAAGGCCATAAACGGAAAGTCCTTCTGGTATAGACATCCTCTCACCTTCTGTATACTCTCCATTGTTGCAAACTACTTCATATATGGGACGGCCAAAGGCCTCGTCCATCCCTTGTTTTTGTCCCAGCAATCGAGGCATACCTGAGATGTTAACAACCCTCAAAAACCATCTCAGACCAGACACTATCATGACAAATTTCCCATCCTGGAATTCCAGCACGAAGGATTCAAGACTACGGTTTTCCATATTCGTCACTATGATTTCATCTATGCCATTCCCATTTATATCAGCTACATCAACCGAGATATAGCTGCTGTAATCCTTTCCCGGGATCTTGTTGAGAAGCTTGAAATCTTCTTTGACCTTTTGATATACCATTACAGAGCGTTCATCTATAACTACAACCTCATTCAAACCGTCACCATTAACATCTCCTATATCCATTCCCTTGAAAGTCTTTTTGTATTTCTGACTCATCCAGAATCCTTTTTGGGAAAGCGGGTTGGCGGCTGTGATAAAGGAAGGGTTAATGACAGAAGTAAATGTGCCCCCTCTTGCCTGCATGACCTTGGCCTCATCAGGGCCTTGTAAGGGGCTGGCAGTTGAACCTGTCGCTCCGGTTGCTGGCAGGGCCGCAAGCGTGGAAGCTGGGGGGGTCTGCCCTAGAACATAGTAATTTATCTTTTTCGCAAAATCACCTATCCTGGGTATCACATCGTCCAGCCCCTGACACTGTTCAAACACACCAACAGGCGTTTTATAGGTGGAAACATCGAGAAGTTTCGCATCAAGACTTATGCTGTTGCCGATCTTTGTTATACTTCCCCACACAACATAATCCAGATCCAGCCTTTTACCAAAACCATAAACGTCGGCAACTGTAATCTCCTTCTTGTCTAATTTATCCAGCGCTTCTCTGACCTTCTGTTTGGTACTGACGTTTATTTCGTTGCTTGTGGAGAGGCGGGAGATCAGCATGTCCCATATCCCGTCCCTTACATAGTTTATGTCTTCTGAGCTGTGAACCGAAAATGGGAGCACGGCAACTTTCTTCTGGTCTCCTGCACCTCCGGCCCATACCGATCCCGAAAGCATTACGCCCAAAATACAGAAAAAAATCAAACATCTTTTCATTTTAATCTCCTTTAAATTTGGTTCTCTATCAACAAAACTGCTCAAAAACAGATTCTTTAAACGATGACTGATTGACTCATCAATCTTCCTGAAGAGATCAAGATAACCCCTCTTCGTTCTCAGATCATACCCTGCCACGGATGTATGACACGTATCAAGACAAAATGCCAGTCTGGATCTCTCTTACTCCATCGATAATCCGGGCAATCCGTTCAAAGCTGCGCCCGAGGACAATAAAGCATCGCAGGTGTTTTATAAAACATATTATGAAAGTCCATAAAAAACAGACGTTGTGGATAAAAAAACAGGGGCTGTCAAATAATGACGGTCTAACTACCGGCCTGTTTTGCATGCTTTTCCACTATAATTGCCATCTTCTCAATCACTCCATCCACATCTATTCCTGTGGTGTCAATAACAACGGAATCGTCTGCCGGCCTCAACGGTGCTACGGCTCTCCTTGTATCCCGATAATCTCTCACATTTAATCCCTGCTTGACTTCATCAAGATTGGCGTTTCCTCCATTCTCTATCAGCTGCTCGTACCTGCGCCTTGCGCGTTCATCTACATCGGCATCCAGGAAGAACTTCACATCCGCATTGGGAAACACCACTGTTCCCATATCTCTACCCTCGGTCACTACACCCCCATGTTTTCCGGCGCTTCTCTGAAGCGGAAGAAGGGCGTCCCTCACCGCGGGAACCGCAGATATCGAAGAGGCAAGCATGCCAATCTCTTCAGTCCTGACATTGTCCGATACATCTTCTCCATCTATCAGAACCCTCATATCCCCGCACGTCTCAAGGGGGATACTAATGCCGTCGCACAATTCACGAAGCGCCTCATCATCCGCTATGGATATTCCATGCTGCATCGCCCTGTAGGCAATCGCTCTGTAAAGGAGCCCCGTGTCCAGATACATATAGGATATTTTTCCGGCAAGTATTCTACTTACAGTGCTCTTCCCGGAACCAGCGGGACCATCCACCGTAATTATCAGTCTCTTTTTCATTAGTTAAACCCTTTCCATTATATCCTCTGTTTTCACAAATACTATCTTGCACCTGACAAACCTGCACGTGGCAGCGGTATAGCACAATCACAGTGGTATCGAAAAGAATATCATGTGTCGGCACGCGCATAATATTGATTGTGTGGATTAATTTGTCAAGACAGAAAACCCGGGAAAACACTCCCGGACAGCGTGGCACCAGAAAAAATGCAAAGATTAAAAGCACATACAGAGAAACGGAGGGGATATAAAAGAACAGACACGCCGCTGATCACATTCGCAAATTTATTCGTAGTAAATTACCACCGACCATCTCGGTAGCCTTATTAAGGCAAGACTTCGGACAATGTCCTCCGTCTTACCTTAAAGAAACCCAAATTTATTGGTAACGTTCAAAATGTTGGGCACGGAAATCTTTTTGTGATTCCCTCATCACTCAAATGCAACTGTTGTTCATGACTACGAGGGAATAGCAGAGAAGTTTTTTGTGCTAGAATTGGCCTCCAAAAAGCTCATCGGGCACAGGGCTCAGATTCCTGCCCAAACCTGCCACCCATTCTTTCTTACTTTTCTTTAAGGTTTAAGGTCCGTTTAACCAGATTTTTCTCATGATCATAATTAATGACCCTCTGGAGCATGATCTTCTGGGCCATGACCGGTCCGGCCCCGTGCCAAGTGCCCACGCCGTGGAGTCCTGACGTCCAGTTTTGCAGGAGTTTGTGCACCTTCATGATGTTTTCCGTGGGTTCATCGGAACCAAAGCTGTAATACTCTTCAACATAATCTTTGATCTCCGGGTTTTTCAGCTCTTTGAGGGAAGGCAAGGTAACTATCAAACCTCCACCAATGTCCCCGGCCAGGGCCATGACCCGCCAGAAGGCATTGCACACATTGAGCTTGGACACATTGCCCATCAATTCATCGGGCAAAAATACACCGGAACCCTCGGGCTCCTCAGAGCCATTCCGGGCCGCAGCAAGACCGCATGCCCTGGCTGTCTCCCTTAAAACCACCATCTCGGCCAGTTCTTCGTTGATATGAGTGGCCTCCTCTAATCCCTTATATTCTTGAATAAGCTTTGATGCCCCAATGATCTGGTTCATGAAGCCCACCTTGCAGGTTCCTCCGCAGGTCATGCGATGGGTCCTGGCAAAACGGGTCACAAGCTTTACCGAATATTTGTACTCGCCGCAGTGAAACACCCTGTCCCAAGGGATAAATACATTATCAAAGATCACCATGGAGGTCTCACGCTGGCCGTAAAGCGGATTTCCCAATTCCTCCAGATCATCGGTCATATCCCTCTCAGCGGAGAAGGGGGTGTACTGGCATACAAAGGTGATGCCCTCGGCATCAACCGGAGTGGCAAATGCCACGGCATAGTCTTCTTCTCCCTTGAAATGAGCGGCCTGGGGCAATACCACCATCTCGTGGCTGGCATAGGCCCCACTGATATTGATCTTGGCCCCTTTAACCACAATACCGTCATCGTTTTTGTCAACTATTTTAAGAGATAGATAGGGATCTTTCCAGTCTAAGGTCTTTTTGCTTCGGCTTCCCCTCGGCTCGGTCAGGGCACCGGCCACGGAAAGGTCCTTTGTCTGAACCATTTTCAGGTATTCGAGAAATCTGGGGTTGTATTTCGTGCCCAAATCCCTGTCCATCTCCCAGGTAGTCGCGGCCAGGGAGTGGAAGGCGTCATATCCAACGCAGCGGTAAATACAGGTTCCTAACATCTCAGCAGTGAAAGTTCCTGCGTTGGCTTTTTTTACCAGGTCCTCGTTGCTGGCACTCACGTATGTGTAGCGATTGACCACATCATCTATAAGCGGGGAGTAACATGTCATGATGTCCTTATATTTCGGGTCCAGTGCCCATTTATAGCTCGCCTTGTTGGCCTCTACAACAGTACGGGTGTTCCTGTTTTCAAGGATGTTTTCCACCTGTTTCCCGTTCATAAAAACCCGTGGTTTGAGTCCATTCAAGCTCTCTTCAAATTGTTCCGGTGTCATTAAAGCCATTTTATTCTCCTCCTCTTATAAAGTTTACAAATTTCTTTACCGGCCTCAAGTATCTCTCAGGGCACGCGGAAACTCCTTGCAGATTCCACCAATAGTGGTTTTAAGAGGGAATCTAATGCCCGGAGAGACTCTTGCGTAGAAGATAAATGATGAAAACATCTATTTTGATGATACCCTCTGGTCTCTACCTGATTTAACCTAGGGGTGACATAATCATATTTCAGTGACAACATCAATAATTTTTCTTGACACTAAACTATAACATGTGTACGAATGCGAGCATTGCAATTTAAAGTGCGTAAGGGGCACTTGTGGTATGATAATCAATTATGATCGTATTGGAAAAATAGCATTGATTGCAGCGATGAGCGATGAGGATGGAGAAAAAAGGCTAAAAGAAGAAATAAATAAGTCTTCATCGAAATATAAGTTGGCGGTAACCTTTGTTTCCGGAATAACCTCCGATATAAAAAAGACTTTTGTAAAATCTATTGTTGGCTGTTCTCTGCATAACGGAATAATAATGAAGACATCTGGCCAAATTCATGCTGTGTTGCATGCTGCGCTGGATGCCGCGGGCGGGGCCATATATCAAGTTCCCGCAGAATCAAGTTTAAAAATAAAAGTCGCCATTGTATCCGATGGGCAATGGGTAGCAGTTGGGGTCTATGGCGAGTCTGCTTTTTATCCGATAACAAATCATGAACGCAGCGGATTGGGAGTTATGCATTTGGGATAACTTGATTTATTAATTAAATAACAAAGCGATTTGGTGTATGTGTGTTTTTTTGATGTATGTGTGTTTTTAGTTTTTAGCTTTGTTAAAAAACTGAATGGCTTAGCCGAGTGTAAGAGAGAATTAGTGTACGCATTGATTCTCTCTTTTTTTTGGAAAAGATGGGTGCTAATAGAACGCAATAAAACCGTGAAAGAGTGAATTTAGCTTTAACATTCAAGTGTCTTAGTGATTTTGTGTATACAAAACTTAGAGGAGATTATTATTATGAAGAAGGCATTGGATGGAATTAAAGTTGTTGATTTAAGCCATGTTCTGGCAGCACCTTTCTGTACAATGGTACTGGCTGATCTGGGAGCTGACGTTATCAAAGTAGAACCGCCTGTTCGTGGAGATGACTCACGTGCTTTTGGACCTTTTTATGATGCGAAGGAAGGAGAAGAAAAGCAAAGCGGATATTTTATCAGTATAAACAGAAATAAAAGAAGCATTTGTGTTGATCTAAAACAAGAGGAGGGTAAGTCCATCCTTCGGGAAATGATTCAATCTGCTGATGTGCTTGTAGAAAATTTCAGGCCAACAACAATGGAAAAACTTGGTTTTTCATATGATGAATTAAAAAAAATAAATCCTAAAATCATATATTGCTCTATTTGCGGTTTTGGGCATGATGCGTTACCAGAATATGCTACTAAACCAGCCTATGACATGGTCGCTCAAGCATTCAGCGGAATAATGAGTATTACGGGACCTGAAGGAGGACCGCCTGTGCGTGTGGGCACTTCGGTTGGAGATACTATTGCAGGGCATCAGGCCGTTATTGGAATACTGTCAGCGCTGCATTATCGTAATACAAGCGGGAAAGGACAGCACGTGGATATTTCCATGGTTGATGGACTTGTCTATATTCTCGAAAATGCAATTGTTCGTTATACCAGTCAAGGCGAAATTCCGGAGCCGTTAGGCAGTGCTCATCCGACTATCACCCCATTCCAGGGTTTTAAGACAAAAGACGGCAGCTGGATTATTACTCCCATTGGAAATGATGCTCTCTGGGGAAAATTCTGTAAGGTTATTGAGCGTGAAGACCTTGCAAATCACGAACTCTATAGGACCAATCCTCTTCGTACAGAGAATAAAAAGTCACTAATACCGATCCTTGAAATTGAATTGGCGAAAAAAACATCTGATGAATGGTTGGGAATCTTTGGTAGCTCTGGAATACCATGCTCACCGATAAACACGATCGATAAAATCGTGAACGATCCTAATATTAAATATCGTAATATGATGGTTGAATTTGAACAGCCAGGAGTCGGAACAGTTAAAACGGCAGGATCTCCATTTCATTTATCGGAGACTCCTGGAAGGGTCTATTCTGCAGCCCCCTTACTGGGGCAACACACAGTAAGCTATCTTGAAGAGGAACTGGGATATTCAAGAGAGAAAATAGAAGAACTTCTTAATGAAGAGGTCGTTTTCTGTGATAGCAAATATTGATGCACTCCTGCAAAATAAAGAATTGTATAGCTTAATCAAATATTAAAAAGGGGTAGGAGGTGGAAATATATGGTCTTGGAATCATTGCTGGGTGTTATTTTGTCGGAAATTTTCTTGGAAGGCTTCAGTCTACCAGAATCCAAAATCGATCTGTCCTCGTCATCATATGATGCTGCCG
>CAZSYH010000074.1:0-8139 GCA_964610735.1 uncultured Syntrophaceae bacterium
GATATAATCTGTAGCCTCGGCGTAATGATCGGTGGCAATAACAGTAACAACAGAAGGTTCTCCACTCAATCTTTGCAGGATGGAATGCCACCGGTCGTCGATGGGGGAGTGCGCGAGGTAGCTGTCGACAAAGCGCGCGGCGCTCAGGTGTATTTCTTCGTCGGAGACCGCCGGGGAGAACACCTCTTTAATCCTCCGAAAGATGACCTCCCTGTAGCCGATGGATGTGGAGCTCCCCTCTTCCCAGGTGGGATTGACTATCTCTTCCCAGAATGTCTCCGGGTCCGCTATTCCCAGACCCGCAAGACCGCTCCGTTCCAGTTCGCCTGCGAGGTTATCATCCTCCGCGAACCTGACGGAAGAAGTACTGAGCGTCCCGGAATAATCGAATATGACCAGTTTTTTAAAAATCACGCACAATCTCCATTCTTTCCCGCGCATCCGCTATTATACCGGCCAGTTCCTTTGACGCCGTTTCGGGATCAGACGCGGCGCATACAGCGGAGACTACGGCAACGCAATCGGCGCCCGCGGCTGCCACATCCGCAGCGTTGGATGCGTTCAGTCCCCCGATGGCAACGAGCCGGTGGCGTGAAAAGGCTCTGATCCGGGCCAGTCCATCCAGCCCCCACGCCCCCCTTGTGTCGGTTTTCGTAGGTGTGTCAAAGACAGGACTGACACCGATGTAATCACAATCAAGGGCCTCGGCCTCTTCAACATCCTCCCATGCCTCCACTGACAGACCGATAATCGCTCCGGGGCCCATGAGCGAGCGCACCATCTTATATGGCATGTCGTCCTGTCCCACATGCACGCCATCCGCTTTCACCGCAAGCGCCACATCAACACGGTCATTTATGATCAGGGGCACGCTAAAGGATTTGAGAATCTCCTTGATCCTCACGGCCTCTTCGATGAAATCCCGTGTGGACTGATCCTTTTCCCGTATCTGCACATAACGAGCACCCCCTTTTACAGATCGCGATATCACATCTTCGAGTGATTTATCCCCGCACAGAGCACGGTCAGTGACCAGATACAAACCCTTCATTGTTGCCCTCCTATCCTGATACGATTGGTCAGGTCATCTTCGGACAAGCGGAAAAGGGCATCCAGAAAACCGACCTGCAGGCTGGCCGGCCCCTTGGAACTTTCAGCTGCAATCTCTCCGGCAATACCCATCACTGCCATGGCTCCCGCGGTCGCGGCCGGAAAAGAGGAATTGACGGCGGCAAAGGCTCCGCAGAGGGCTGTGGCCGTGCAGCCCAGGCCGGTAACTTTTCCCATCATCGGATGCCCATTTTCAATTGTTATCACACTCTCTCCACCCACGATATAATCGACCTCTCCGCTCACGCAAACGGTACTGCCAGCATTTCTGTTCAGGAGCTTTGCCGCCTCCAGCGCGGCGACTGAAGAATCGGAGCTATCCACTCCCTTTGTCTTTGTCTCTCCCATTGCGAGCGCCATGATCTCGGAGGCATTTCCACGAATAACAGCAGGAGCGACGGCATCTATGAGGTGATGACAAGTCTTTGTTCGATAGGATGTGGCCCCGGCCCCTACCGGATCCAGAATAACCGGTATCCCCAGTTCACCGGCCCGTTTGACGGCAAGAAACATCGCCCTCACCCATGATTCGCTCAGGGTGCCTATATTGATAACCAGGGCACGGGCAATGCCTGTCATCTCCTCCACCTCTTCCTCTGCGTGCGCCATAACCGGAGATGCCCCTATCGCAAGAAGCGCGTTGGCGGTGCTGTTCATCACCACGTAATTGGTTATGTTGTGAATCAGAGGAGATGTCTCCCTGATCTTTTCAACATCCGTATAGATACTTTTTGCCGTAATCTCCATATAACTTTCTCCTATTCCCCAAGTATGGTCGTCACATCCACCTTCTTTTCAATGAGTCCGTGACGAAGGGCAAAATCCGCAAACTTCTGCCATTTTCCCGTGTCACACATCTGACTGTGGGCGTAAAGCGGAAGCGTTATCTCAAACGCCTTGGATTCCATCTCCCGCGGGGCTTCCGGCACGGCGCTGAAATAGGTCTCAAGCGCCCTTTGGGGGTCTTTCCTTGCCCGGGAGATGGCGCGGTCTATTGCGCGGGCAAATCCTCTGACGGCCTCCGGCCTTTCCCTCACCGCCTGTTGTCCGCTTATGAAGACCAGTTCATCATAATCCGGTATGCCCCAGTCGCTCAGCTCGAAATACCCGGGCTTGTACCCCTTTTCCTCAAGCGCTACGGTTTCGTAGTTTTTGTAGGGTCCCATAATCGCGTCAACCTTACCCGACACCAGAGACTGTGCAATTGAGAAACCCACATTGATGGGCTCGTAGTTCTCGATCCCGTTGATCTTCGCAAACGCCTCCATCAGCACATCCATCATGCCCGGAACGGTGTAACCGATTGTCTTGCCTTCCAGGTCTGCCGGCATTTTGATCCCCTTTCCTTTCAGAAAGAGGAGAACACTGAGGGGCTGTTCCACCAGTCTTCCAACAACCTGTATATTAAGACCGGCCGAGGCGCCGATAATCACCTGTGGTTCGTACGAAACGGCGATGTCAACATTACCGGAAGCGGCAAGCTTCATGGCATCTGTGGTCGAGGAAGGTGTCAATATCGTAACATCGAGCCCCTCATCACCAAAAAAACCTTCCTGCTGCGCCACATAGATGGGTAGATGATCTATGTTGGGAAACCAGTCCAGCATGACCGTAACCTTCTGAGCGGCGAAGATTGAAGACGCCGTCAGCAGAAAAAACGACGCCAGGATAATTGAAACGAATACCTTGAAATTTTTCTTCATAGTACATTCCCTTTTCTTTATTCCAGTAGCTGCTCATGTAGTCAGGCCATTCCGACAAGTCGGGATTAGGCTGAAGCTATTTAGACTGAAGGCTGTTAGTTTTTAACCTAAATACCTTCAGTCTAAACAACCTGAGTAGTTACTATTTCCAGTAAATGACCTTCTTTTCCAGAAAGCCGACAAAAGCCCACAGGGCAAGTCCCATAGCGGAGAGCCACAGTATCGCCGCAAAGACCAGTGACACCTGCAACCTCGCATTGGCCTGTATCATCAGATAACCGAGACCCCTTTGCGCACCCACCCACTCTCCGATAACCGCTCCTATCGTGGCAACGGAGACTCCCACCTTCAACCCGGAAAAGAAATATGGAAGGGCCCATGGCCAGTAGAGGAGTCGCATCTTCTTCCAGAATCCGGCGCCCATCAGATCGAAGAAAACCGCATATTCACGATCACAGTTCTTATATCCCTCAAGCAGACTGACAGTTATGGGGAAGAAGATGATAATCGCCGCCATCAGGACCTTGCTGGCAAGACCGTATCCAAGCCATATCACCAGGAGTGGAGCCAGAGCGAATACGGGCACCGCCTGAGATGCCACGAGAAAGGGCGACAGGGCACGTTCGATTGAAGGGCAGGTAAACATAACCGTCGCAAGTGGTACCGCGACCAGCAGGGACAGAAAGATCCCCATTATTATCTCCAGTGCGGTCACACCCGCGTGCGGCAGGAGAAGAGAGGCTTTAAATACTGTCGTCTTTAATATCTCACTGGGGGCGGGAAGGATGAAATCAGGGACAGAAAACCACCCGCAGGCAAACTCCCAGACTGCAATGACAGCCAGGACAATCAGCAGGGAAATCCAGTTAGATCGTTCCATCCAAATCACCCTCCAGTTCTTCAAGTACATGCTCTTTTATCTTCAGCAATTCAGGATTACTGCTCCTTCCACGTTTCGGCATCTCCAGGACAAACCGCTCTCTTACCCGCATCGGCATAGGCGTCAGGACCAGCAGTTCATCAGACATAAGAAGGGCCTCTTCTATATCGTGCGTGATCATCAGTATGGTCTTGTTAAATTCACTCTGGAGCAACAGGAGCAGGGTCTGGAGACTTCTTCGGGTTATGGCGTCAAGAGAGGACAGGGGCTCGTCCAGAAGAACCAGTTCATGCTCGAACATCAGGGTTCTTACCAGCGCGCAACGCTGTCGCATGCCGCCGGACACCTTCCGCGGGATATAGTTTTCGAAATCGTGCAATCCAAGACGATTGAACAGGGCCGATGCCTTCTCCTGTGAATCGTTCTCATCGGCTCCGGCAATCTTTGCCGGGAGCATGGCATTGTCAATAAGGGAAAACCACGGGAGAAGCAGGTCCTTCTGCTGCATGTAAGCCGCCCTGCCCATCAGATCGGGAACATCTTCTTCAAGCCAGGATATCCTGCCTCCATCCCTGGGAAAAACACCGGTCAGTACATCGAAAAGGGTGCTCTTGCCGCAGCCGGACGGCCCTATAAGAGTGGTAAAACCTCCCCTGGGTACAGTCAGGTCAAACCCTTCCATAACGGTGAGGTTCTCAAATTTTTTTGTCAGACCTGAAACTGAAAGCATGATTGTCTCTGTCCCTGCAAACACCCAGGTATAAATAAATGGGTATGGGCGACTTCAGTCGCCCATAACAATACCAGGAGGTTAAAACCTTCCCTGCTCGCCCTTCATTGCTCCCACTATAACCTGTTTACTGGCTTTGCTATGAAAGCGTCCCTGTTCTCAAGCACATAGGCCATGTGGTTGGTCGGGCCGTGTCCTCCGCCTATACAGAAAGAATACTTGATAGCCATAGTTATATACTCCTTCGCCCGCTTGACCGCCCCGCACACATCCATCCCCTGTGCAAGTCCCGTGGCGATAGCGGCGGAGGTGGTGCATCCGGTGCCGTGCGTATTCTTCGTGTCTATCCTCTCTGAGGTAAACTCATAAAAATCCCTGCCATCATAGAGAATATCCAGGGCATCCCCCGACATGTGTCCCCCTTTTAAAAAAACATTTTTTGCACCCATCCGGTTTATAGCTTTGGCCGCCTTTTTCATGTCGTCAACAGTTGTAATCTTCATCCCGGTCAGTTCTTCCGCCTCCGGAACATTGGGGGTTATCACAAATGCCAGCGGCAGAAGCACCGTGGCCAGGGTTTTCTTCGCATCCTGCCTTATAAGCATCCCCCCCCCTTTGGCTACCATCACCGGGTCAACCACGAGTTTTTCTATACTGTATTCCTCTATTTTTTTCGCAACGGTTCTCATGATCTCAGAGCTGGAGAGCATCCCCGTCTTCGCGGCGTCAACACCGATGTCGGCAGCCACCGCGTCGAATTGTTTTTCAATGAAATCGGTAGGCACTTCGTGGATTCCATGCACACCCAGTGTATTCTGGGCGGTCAGGGCCGTGATTACACTCATGCCGAAACCTCTAAGCACGGTAATCGTCTTCAGATCCGCCTGTATGCCGGCCCCTCCACCCGAATCCGACCCCGCTATAGTCAACACTCTTTTTATCGGCATATCTTACCCCTAAATTCCAAACTGTCTTATAATCAGCAGATACCCTGACTTCACCGAAATTGTCCCTCTTGTCCCGGCCAGCCTGTTGCTCACACCGTATGGTCTTCCAATCTCCATCACCCCGTCGGAAAGAGGATATCTGAAGCCTTCGAGTGTTATCCCTCTGACGTCTGAAGACATGGGAATCAAAGAGACCGTTTCACCCTCTCTGCCATTGATTACACATGACCGGTCAATGACAAAAAGCTCGCAATCCTTATCCACTATTCTCGCGTCAACGCCTCTCTTCGCGCACATTACAAGAAGGGATATATTCGCCAGCGCATGGTCGATCCTCCCCCCGAGAGCGCCGAATATGCGTATCCCGTCCGGATTCATTTCGAAGGCGCGCTCAAGCGCGAGCTGCGTATCGGTTTCGTCTTTGTCACCGGGATATCTGATGATCCTGCTCCCCTTTGCCTCGAAATATCTCAGGGTGTCTTCATCGACAGAATCCATGTCGCCCACAATCAGGTCGGGCGCCATATCAAGCTCTTTCAATCTATGCGCCGCGCCGTCGGCGCATATAATCACCGGATCGCCGGCGCTCCTGATCTCATCATAAAGAAACCGGAGATCATCCATGACGCCGCCTGATATGACAAAGATTATTCTGTCCATGCAGTCCGCTCCCGGGCAGAAACAAAAAAGGCATACCCGGTATGGATATGCCTTCAAAAAACGCTACATTCTATCTCCCTGCGCTGGCATTACCCAGATCCGGTTCAAAGGGTATTATCTCAGCCCGGGATCACTATGCCCCGAGCACCCCTGAATCTTTTAAGTTGATATTCTATTCCAGACTTTATTTATAATCAAGAAAAAATCGTAACTTTTCTGGATGTCGATAATGGCTCTGCTCATCGCGGTAAATCCGAGGCTGAACTTGAAAATCGGAACATAATTTCGCCAATCTTGCTCAAATCATCCCCTCCCCGGATCTCATGGGGGAACAAGGGTATTTTTGTAACGGTACGGTCGGGATACCTTGAACGAATCTCTTTTATATACCCCTGCTGCTCCGCCCCTTTTAATGAGCAGAAACCACAATCCGTCTGCGGGATGACCATATTGATTGCGATATTATTGCAGGGGATCCCGGATTTATCCAGAGATCCAATCAGCCTTTCCAGTTCGAGGACGCCCATGGCCTCAGGAATGGTAACTCCGACGAAATCCGTTCTCTCAGGAGACGTCAGGGTTTCCTGAATCCTTCTGACGTTTTTGGACATAGCCAGCGCCCTTTCAGCGGCCTTTGTCAGCCTGACAACCCCCTTATATTTCAAAAGCAGCCTGAAAAACGCCTTCAACCATTCCCTGACCATATCAGGAAGTTCCAAAAAGCGAAGCAGATGGCCTGTAGGCGATGTATCAAGGATGAAGAGATCATATTTTCCTTCTTTCCTCAGATCCATGATCGTGTCCAGGGCCATAATCTCGTCCAGCCCCGGGGGTGCAAGAGTAATAAGCTCCGTCATGACCTCGCGGTCGAATTTGATGTCAAACCCCCTTCCTAAAAATTTATCGAATATCTCCTCTATGTCTTCTTTGAAATTTCGTTTGAAATCTTCAAACAACTCATCTGCGTTTATCTCAAGGGCGTATAGATTGCGGATTGCGGATTGCGGATTGCGGATTGTTCCATGACCACTGATCCCTGACCAGTCTATCGGCGTAATTTCATCCCCGATAGATAACTTGAAGGAATCGGATAATGAATGAGCCGGATCGGTTGAAAAGATGAGAACCTTTTTTCCCGGATTTCGTCGGGCCAGATGAATGGCAGTGGCGGAAGCCAGGGTTGTCTTGCCGACTCCGCCCTTGCCTCCAAAGATAATAAATTCAAGATCAGAGCTCAGGGTCACATACGTTCCGGGACCTTCATCCGGCTGATCATCCTTCTCGATTTCCACCGGCCAGGATTTGCCTGAGAAATAGTCCGCCAGCCTCTTTAATCCGTCTACCCCCCTGATTTCCAAGGGAAACAGGGGAACCTTAATCAGGTTATATCGAGAAAATTTATCCTCGATTTCAGCCAAGGGGGTTTTCTGGTCCTCCTTTTTCAGCCTGCAAAACTCGCAGCCTTCACTCTCCATCACGCGATTGACTATTATATCCGTCATCGGGACTTTGATCTCTTCGAGTGATCGGATCATTCTTTCAGTTTCATAGATACTCATCGGTTCAGGAATTGTAACCGGCACAAAGCGGGTTGTCTGTCTGTTGGAAAGCAACTTTTTAACCCTGTCGATATCCGAGGAAAGGTTGTCCAGGAATATATCGCACTCATCTTTTATGTATTTTCTCCCAGTAAAGTGTGTGGCCATGTAGCGGTGTTTGTGCTGCATCATGTCCATTACTTCAATCCACTTCTCCATCTGTTCGGGCAGATTGAGCATCCGGACTGTGTGCCCTGTGGGAGCGGTATCGAGTATCAAAATATCACAGGTTTCATCACGTATGAGATCGGCAATTTCGATGATGGCCATCACCTCATCCATACCGGGGAGTGAAAGATTGAAAAATTCCGCAATATCCTGCCCGTCGAAATAAGTTCCCCTGTCGGCCAATCTTTTGATAACAGCCCCATTCTTTTCCTTGAATATATCTCCCAGCCGGGGCGCATCCAACTCACGGGCATATAAATTACTGATTGCGGATCTATCACTCATTGCGGATTGCGGATTGTGGATTGCGGATTGACCACTGACCACTGACCACTCATCACTG
>CAZSYH010000075.1:0-8084 GCA_964610735.1 uncultured Syntrophaceae bacterium
GGGGGACTCAAGCTCATAACCGCAACCCATTTCCATATCGACCACATCGGCGGTATCGCGAAGCTGAAGGAAATGTTCCCGGAGGCGGAAATCAATTTTTTCTCCATGGTGGCAAAATATATCTCAGGAGAGGAACAACTCGCGATTCCTCCCTTCTCCCGATGGGTTATGGGGCTCGTGCCCGTTATGACACGGATAGGGCACCAGTATCGCAATTACTGCCAGAGTTTTGCCAGCAGAAAGGCGGGGATCCCCCTCCCCTTCCTCCGCAATTATACCCGTATCGGATACAAACCTGAATGCGATCTTGCAGAATCGCGTGGCATACCGTTCCTTCCGGACTGGAGGCTTATCGCGACACCGGGCCACACGCCGGACAGCGTCTGTTTCTACAACGAGAATGACAGGATACTTATTTCGGGAGATACGATCCTGAACATGGAGGGCACGGGAGAGCTGAACCGTTTCTGCTGCAGTGCCCCGGATATCGAAAATTCATTCGAGAAGCTTTCCTCCCTCGATATAGAAACGATCTACCCGGGCCACGGAACCCCGATTGTGGGCGTGAGCAATCCCATGGCAAAGATAAGGTTGATGGTTTCGTAAGTTCCGCCTCGTCGGGATTGTCATTCCCATGTGGCATTTCCCCTCCGCGGGCAGCATGACAGCGGAGCATGGGCCTATGTGACCCGCAATAAATTTTCTTCACTTTCGCGGTTTAATGATATAAAACGTGAAGCGTATCTGCGCAGTATCTATGAAAAGGAAGGAGTAAGGTGTGAATACAGAGGAATTAATCGACAAAATCAGAGCATCTAAAAATAAGGCCCTGACTGAAAGTGAATCAAAACAGATTCTTAGGGAATATGGTGTGCCGGTTGTCAGTGAAACTATTGCCTTCAGTGAAGATGAGGCTGTGGAGGCCGCGCGAAAGACCGGATTTCCCGTGGTACTTAAAGGACTCGGCGCCACGCTGCTGCACAAAACCGAGAGGGGGCTTGTGCATCTCAATCTCACTAACGCGGAAGCGGTCAGGAACGCGGCTTTTCTGGTCGCTCAGGAGGCGGGGGATGAGCTTGAAGGGTTGCTGGTACAGCCGCAGGTTCAGGGAAGGAGAGAATTCGTCGCCGGTCTGTTCCGGGATGAACAGTTCGGACCTGTGATTATGTTCGGCATCGGCGGTGTCTTTACCGAGGCGCTCTCCGACGTTACCTTTCGCGTTGCCCCGCTGACCGAAACCGACGCGGCGGAAATGCTCGATGAAATTAAGGCGAAGTCGCTCCTGGGAGAATTCCGGGGGGAAAAGGCGGCCAACCGGGACGAGCTGATAAAGACACTGATGGGACTGTCGCGGATAGGCATGGAGATCCCTGAAGTCTCGGAAATAGATATCAACCCCCTCCTGGTTACATCCGGTGGCAATGTCGTAGCCGTCGACGCGCTGATCGTACCGGGAAAAATACAGGCCGAGAGAAAATACCGCTCGCCCATAGCCCCCACCGTTATACGCTCACTATTTTATCCTAAATCCATTGCCTTTATCGGCGCGTCAGGGGCCATAGGAAAATGGGGGCATATGCTTGTCGTAAATACGATAAGCGGCGGCTACAAGGGTGAAATATACCTGGTTAATCCGAAGGGGGGAACCATAGTCGGGCGTCATGTCTATAAATCGGTTGCCGAAATCCCGGGTGATGTTGATCTGGGAGTCGTTACGATACCGGCGAAAATGGTGCCGGATCTGATTCCTCAGTTCAAGGAGAAAGGCATCAAAAACATGCTTCTCATCACCTCCGGATTCGGAGAGTCGGGCGGTGAGGGAAAGGCCATTGAAGAGAAGCTCGCCATAGAGGCAAGAAAAGCGGGCATAGTCATTCTTGGTCCCAATACCATGGGTATATGCAACCCGTATAATGAACTTTCCTGCGTCAGCACTTCCGTGAAACCCATGGAAGGTTCAACCGCCATCGTTTCCCAGTCCGGAAATCTGGGTGTCCAGCTCCTCGCCTTCGCGGAAGAGCAGGGTATCGGAATCAGGGGGTTCTGCGGATCCGGGAACGAAGCTATGATTACGGTTGAAGACTTCATTGAGGGCCTTGAAATCGATCCCCTCACAAAGATTATTATCCTCTACATCGAAAGCGTTAAAGACGGTCGCCGGTTCTTTGAAGGTGCCAGGAGAACAGGGAAGAAGAAACCTGTTGTACTGCTGAAGGGGGGACAAAGCGGAGCAGGAAATCGCGCCGCGTCGAGTCATACAGGGGCACTGTCCTCCGACTCTCGTGTATTTGACGCCGTATGCAAACAGGCGGGTATAGTAAAGGTGGAACGGTCAATGGAGCTTCTTGATCTTGCCGCCGCGTTTTCCTCCCTGCCTCTGCCGAAGGGAAACCGCGTCGCTATTGTTACTCTCGGCGGCGGCTGGGGGGTCATAACCGCCGATATGTGCGCACGGGAAGGGCTCGAGGTGCCGGCCTTGCCGGATGTCATGCTGGAGCGTATGGACAAAATTCTTCCAGCCTACTGGAGCAGATCCAATCCGGCAGATATTGTGGGTGAAAGCGACAATACCATACCGCTGGCAGTGATGGAGGAATTTCTGAAGTGGGATGGCTGCGACGCTGTTATAAATCTTGGCATACTGGGAATGAAGATATTCGCGAAGCGCCTGATCGAATCAGTTCGCCGGACAGACCCCAGCTATTCCGAACAGTTCCTGAATGACGGGGCGAAGCTCCTCGATAGCTTTGAAGAGGATTATCTCGCTCGTGTGGCACACATGATGGAAAAATATAAAAAGCCCATTTTGGGTGTAAGCCTCCTCGAGGATGAAAAACATCATACCGTATATAATGTTGAAAACTGTACCTACAAAAGTGTCTTCTACCAGAATCCGGAAAGGGCGGTAAAGGTCCTGTCCAAGATGTACGAATATTTCCGATTCCTGAACAGGTAATTGAAGTGAGAGGGGCGCGCGTCTGATTGACTGGTACTGGTTCATGTGGTAGCCAATTTTGATGAAATGAGTATGCCGGAGGGAAATCATGATCATAGGGATTGATGTTGGGGGCACACACACCGATGCGGTTTTGCTGGACGGCTACAAGATAAAGAAAAAGGCAAAAGTAATAACCGACCAGGAAAACCTGATAAAGTCTCTCATGGAAGCCACTGAAGCAATCTTCGGTGGTGAGGATCCCGCCGAGCTGGAAAAAGTCGTTCTCAGCACCACCATATCAACCAACGCCATAGTGCAGGGCAAGACGGACAGAGTCGGGATGATTCTGGCAGCCGGCCCCGGCCTTTCGCCTGAAATGCTCAGGATCAACGAAGACACGCATTTCATATCCGGTTATGTAAACCACCGCGGAATCAGGGTCGCCGGAACAGACAGGGGAGAAGTTTCCGGCATCGGTGATATCTTCGAGAAAGAAGGGATCGATCATGTAGGGATCGTCGGAAAGTTTTCCACACGAAATCCCCGTCTTGAAACGGAAATAGGAGATATCATCAACGACAGATTCGGACATATCTCTTTCGGTCACCGCATGTCGGGAAATCTTAACTTCCCGAGGCGCATAGCAACAACCTATCTCAATGCCGCGATATGGGACACATACAACACCTTCATCAAAAATGTCATTGAATATGTGGGACGCACGAAAACAACCGCCCCCATCTATATACTGAAGGCGGATGGCGGCACCACCGGAATCAGCCAGTCCGCCGTGTATCCCGTCGGATCAATACTCTCCGGACCCGCTGCCAGTATCATGGGCATTCTGAGCCTGACAAACGGCAACAAAGATGCCGTTGCCCTGGATATAGGCGGAACGACAACAGATATAGCAATATTCGCCGGGGGTACGCCTCTCCTGGAGCCTCTGGGCGTAACCATAGAGGGACACAAAACACTTATCAGAGGACTCCTGACAAGGTCCATTGGAATAGGCGGCGACAGCAGGGTTAGATACGAAGATGGGCGCCTTGTGATAGGTCCTGAGAGGGACGGACCGGCAGCAGCCTTCGGAGGTCCATCCCCCACTCCGACCGATGCCATGATAGCCCTCGGTCTGACGGATATCGGAGATCGGGGAAAAGCGATCAAGGCTGTGGAAGAGATAGCCGGGGTTAAGAACTGTTCCATAGAGGAGATGGCAAAAGAGATGTTCGATCTCGTCTGCCGGAAGATAACATCCGCGGTGAACGAGATGCTCAGTGAGATTAACAACAAACCCGTCTATACCGTCCACGAAATATTTGAAGGAAAAAAGATAAAACCCGAGGTGGTATATGTTGTAGGGGGACCAGCCAGACCGATGGCGCCGTATATAGATAAAATGCTGGGGTTCCCCTCCTGCATTCCCGAACACGCGGAGGTTGCCAACGCGATAGGCGCCGCGCTTGCAAGGACAACAACCGAACTGACCCTCCTTGCCGATACTGAAAAAGGAGAGATGACCATCGCGGAGGAGGGCATACAGACCGGCATATCACGCGGATTTACGCGTGAAGACGCGATCGGTATATGCAAAGACAAACTGCGTGAGAGGGCGCTGAGGATGGGGGCGCGGGAAGACGATCTCGACATAGAGATAATAGAGGACCAGGTCTTTAACATGGTAAGGGGAATGGGCTATAGTACCGGTAAGAACATAAGGATCAAGGCCCAGGTAAAACCGGGACTGATCGCGGGCTTCAAAAAGGAGGAATACGATGTCAGAAGATAAGAAGAAGACCGGACTGATATTTTTCCCCGCCTTCGACTGGGCGATATCGCCAACCCACCCGGAAAGAGAAGAACGCCTCCTCTACACACAGGACCAGGTATTTGAAGAAGGTCTGCTCGATCTGGATAATATCGTGGAATTCAAGCCAGGGCTTGCCACCATCCAGGATATAAACCGCATTCACATCTGCGTGCCGGACGCCCCCAGTGTTATTACGCAGTCCCATCTCATCTCCGCGGGAGGGGCCATAACAGCCGCCGAAAAAGTGATGCAGAAAGAGGTCGACAATGCCTTCGCGCTTGTTCGTCCCCCCGGACACCACGCCATGCGGATCGTCCACGGCGCCAGGGGATTCTGCAATATAAATATTGAAGCGATCATGATCGAATATATCAGGCACAAATATGGTCCCAAAAAAATCGCCATCGTTGACACCGACTGCCACCACGGCGACGGCTCGCAGGATGTATTCTGGCATGACCCCAACACCCTGTTTATATCGATACATCAGGACGGAAGAACGCTCTATCCCGGTTCCGGATTCCCGGATGAATTCGGAGGGCCGAACGCCCTGGGCTATACGATAAACGTGCCTCTCCCGCCCAATACCTCGGACGAGGGCTTTCTCTTTACTCTGGACAACCTGATCCTCCCCATACTGGATGAATTCAAGCCGGACCTGATCATCAATTCGGCGGGACAGGACAACCACTACAGCGATCCGATAACCAACATGTCTTTCTCCGCTCAGGGATATGCCATCCTGAATGACAGGCTGTCACCGGACATAGCGGTGCTTGAAGGCGGATATTCCATAGAAACAGCCCTTCCCTACATCAACGTGGGCATAATACTCGCCATGGCCGGCATAGATTACAGCCACGTGACTGAACCGGACTACGATCCCGAAGCCATACGGCAGACCTCGCGAACAACCCGGCAGATAGAACAGCAGGTCTCATACATCTACAATTTGTGGAAAAATCGCGAGTCTCAAAGGGCCGGTGTGATAAAGGGCGCAGATTACCTGCGCCGCGATAAAAGTATCTTCTATGATACGGACAGGATAAGTGAACACCAGAAAGAGACTGTCCGCGTATGCGACGAATGCGGCGGTCTGGTAACCACCGACTCTGAGGCAAGCACAGGCAACAGGATCTTTGCCGTCATGGTACCTGGGCAGAGCTGCCCGGTATGCAGGAAAAAAGGAGAGGAAATTTTTGAATTAACGAGCAAGGGATTATATCATTATGTATATTTTCAGGACAGGGACAGAGATATCTACCTGACAAAATAAAAGCAAGGGAGAACAGGATGAAAGAAACAGATGATAAAACTCGTGAGACGGCGAAAAAGCTCTTCGGGGCCGGTATAAAGATAGATCCGCCGTATCTCATGTGGAAGGAATATGACCGGGATCTGGCTAACGATTTTTCCAGATTTATAACAGGGAATCTGTATTCCAGAACCGTGCTTACACTGCCTGAACGGCAGATGGCCGCGTGCGCCATGCTGGCCGCGCTTCGGGCCGGGGAAGAATTGAGACTGCA
Organism: uncultured Syntrophaceae bacterium; assembly: GCA_964610735.1. Taxonomy (GTDB): domain Bacteria; phylum Desulfobacterota; class Syntrophia; order Syntrophales; family UBA2210; genus UBA2210. The sequence goes on from CAZSYH010000075.1 coordinate 6,281, forward strand.
CGTCAACGCGGCGCTGAATGTCGGCTGCGATCCGGCAAAGCTGGCGGAAGTCTTCTTTCAACTTGCCACCTATGCGGGAATGCCGACAGTGAACGAAGCTCTCGTGGTCTACCGCGATGTCCTGAAAGAAAGGGGGCAGTGGCCAATTGAGAGACCAGCAGAAAAATAGCTTCGGCAGAATCGTCGAAATCATTGACAGGTTGAGAGCTCCGGACGGGTGCCTGTGGGACCGGCAGCAAAAGAAGGAAGATGTCGGAAGATACCTACTGGAGGAGTCATACGAGGTCATCGACGCGATTGACGACGGTACCCCGGATGCCCTGAAGGAAGAGCTTGGAGATGTTCTCTTCCAGATACTGTTCCTGGCAAAGATGTCGGAAGAAAACGGCGAATTCAGTATTTCCGACATAGTGGATGACATATCGGAAAAGATGATCCGCCGTCATCCCCACGTCTTCGGGGAGACAAAAGTCCGGGATGTGGAAGAGATTCGGTCCAACTGGGAAACGATAAAGGGACATGAGGGGAAAAAGGAAACAAAGGGTGCATCCCTTCTTCGGGGCATACCGCGCTCCATGCCTCCTCTCATGGCAGCTCACAAGATAACCGGCAGGGCATCCAGGGAGGGCTTCGACTGGAAAAACACGGATGGCGTAATGGAGAAGATTGACGAAGAGATGGCAGAGCTCAGAGAAGCCATCTCAGGCGGAAAGAAAGATCGCATAGAAAATGAGATAGGCGACATGTTCCTCTCCCTGGTTAATCTGTGCCGATTCACCGAAACAGACCCTGAAAACGCGCTCAGCTCTTCATTGAAAAAGTTCGCGGCGAGATTCTCATTTATTGAGGAGAGTTTGAAAAAGAATGGAAAGTCTCCACGCGATGCCTCCCTGAAAGAGATGGATAGTTTATGGAATATGGCGAAAAGAACAGAGAGAGGTGATTGATAAACAATGAAATTTTTCCTCTGTGTAATAGGAATGGTTCTGATAATAGAAGGTCTCCCCTATTTCGCCTTCCCCGAGAAAATCAAGGATTATCTTATGAAGGTGCATGACATCCCCGGCAACACTCTCAGAATACTGGGCCTGGCATCGGTTATACTCGGCCTGCTCCTCGTCTATCTTGGAAGAAGCTGAGATCCGGATTACAAATATGATAAATAGTTATTGACATAACTAAGTAGTTTTCCTATAACTTTCCTATAATAAATCAAGAAGGAACGAAAGGAGTAAGCTAATGGGTATATTCCTGAGTTTTTTGCCGTGGATTGCATTCTGGATATTGAGCGGGCGTGAAAGTTTTGCAATTGCCGCTGCGGCTTCTGCCGCCGTAGTTTTTTTTATAACTATCCGTGATATCCGGGAGCATAATATCAAGGTACTTGATCTGGGCACTTTAGTATTTTTCGTGTTGCTCACAGTTGCCGCCTTTACTCCCTGGGCCAAATGGATAGACCGTAGCGCGTTACCTTTAAGCAATGTTGCCCTGTTCCTGATCGCTTTGATCTCCATTCTGATCCGAAAACCATTTACGCTACAATATGCACGCGAGCAGGTAGACCCGAAATTCTGGGATTCTCCCGCATTTTATTCCACAAATCTGGTCATAAGCTGGGTCTGGTGTGCTACATTCGCCATTGTTGCAGTTACTTCGTCTCTCGCCCTGAATCATCCCTGCCTGATCGACAGGCTGATACACATTCTTGTCTTCGTGGGAGCTATTAAATTCACCTCCTGGTATCCCGATCATGTAAAGGAAAAAATGAAAAATCAGTGATTGCACCAGGGGCGTCTTGGGGTCG
>CAZSYH010000076.1:0-7586 GCA_964610735.1 uncultured Syntrophaceae bacterium
AAATTCCGTAGGACAAGCGTAGCGTATTTAACCGGGGCAACCTGTGGATTGCCTTTGCGTGAGCCCTTCTTTTTCCCTGACCACTTTCCCCTGATCACTGTTTACTGTTTTCAATAACGACAATAAGGAAAGCCTGACCCCTCTGAATTAGTTTTGAGTTTTAGGTTTTGAGTTTTGGGTTGTTTTAACAATACTGGTTATAATTTTTACGATCGAAGAAATTTCGCTGTCAAGTAACTCAATTTTTGAATATTCATTCAGGTAGCCGGAATTTTTCAGGAGACGAATCCAGTATAGAGTCTCTCTTGCTTCTTTCGAAGCTATCGACATTTTTGAAATGAAGTCATTCCGGCTTTGAGCAGCCTGCGCCTCACTGACATTCGCTCCGATGGATGTCCCAGATCTCAATAACTGTTTCGAAAGTACAAATTCCTTCTTCCCCAAAAGAAACTTGTAAACGTGCACAATCAGCAACGCAAAATCAAAAGACCTTTCATCAATCTTCTTCTCAACCATCACAGCACCTTCAACTCAACACTAAAAACCAAAAACTAAAAACTAAAAACTGCCCTTCCCCATAACTCAAAACCCATAACCCAAAACTAAAAACCAAAAACTAAAAACTGCCCTGTCCCTTAACCCAAAACTAAAAACCAAAAACTAAAAACTGCTTTCCCAATAACGACAATAAGGAAAGCCTGACCCCCAAGTTTTTGCCGTACAGTCTTTAACCCAAAACCAAAAACTAAAAACCCAAAACTGCCCTAACAAGGAAAGCCTGACCCCCATCAATTCACAAAAACTTCTCTTGACCGATAGCCTTAAACCCTGTATGATCCTGTCATACTGTTCTGGAGGTATCCTCATGAAAACAAAGAAAACGCGCGCAGCCGTGACAATCTCCATGCCGCAGGACATGGCTGAAGAATACGACAAACTGGCTAAGAGGCTGGCAAAAAACAGGAGCGTGCTTTTCAGAGAAATGTTCCTAACTTACAAGAGACAGAATCTGAAAGAGGAGTTTCAAGGACTTCAAACATACGGCACAGCTCTGGCTCAAAAAAAAGGGGTCTTCTCAGAGTCTGATGTTGAAAAACTGGTTTTCGAAGGACGTTGATTTTGAAGGTCGTTTTTGACACCAACATCTACATCTCCGCCTTCGTCATACCCGGGGGCAATGCTGAAAAAGCATACATTCACGCCATCGATGGCGATTTCGAGCTTTGCACCTCTGTTGCAATCCTTACTGAATTGGCCCGAAAATTGGACGAGAAGTTCGGTTGGGAGAAACAGAAAATTGCTCATTTAATTACGTCCATCAGCAACCTGACAGTCGTCTTCAAAACCACACCTTGGCTAAAGGTAGTATCGGATGACCCGGATAATCGTATTTTAGAGTGCGCTATAAAAGCAGAAGCGGATTTTTTAGTCACCGGGGACAAGCATTTGCTCAAATTGAGGAATTACGGGGATTTTGAAATCATAAAATTATCAACTTTTCTCACGATACTTCGACAACAGTCCACTGAATAGTCCGATATTCCTGCCTCCTGCCTCCGTCCTCCTGTCTCCCGTCTCCTAATCTTCTTAGCGCCTTTGCGTGAGGCCAGTTTTAAAAAGGGCGCAGCCCTTATGCTTTTCAACCGGTAACCGGAAACCGTGAACTGTGAACCGCATTTAAATAACGACAATAAGGAAAGCCTGACCCCCATTTACTTTTTTATACAGCCAATACCGACTCTTGATATTGGGCAACGGAAGCATCGTGGGTGAGGAACAGCATCCCCTCGGAACGGGCTTGAGCAAGCAGCAAGCGGTCGAAAGGGTCTTTATGAAGCGGTGGCAACGAATCAGCCCTCAAGGCATGTTCAGCGGTTACGGGAAGCTCCGTGTATCCATTCACTACGAGCATCTTTCTTAAGCGATACGGATCAACCTTGAAATCTTCGCGTCCAAGTCCCAGTTTGATAACAATTTCCCAGATACTTGCCGCACTGAAAAACAGACTATTCTCAGGCGTCGTCAAAAGAGTGCGCGTTGATTCGGTAAGTTTTTCCGGCTGCCCGGCCACCCACAGGAGAATATGCGTATCAAGAAGTAGTTTCACAATGACTTGCCCTCAAAAAGCAGCATAATCTCCGATTCTCCTAGTGAATCAAAATCGTCAGGAACAGAAATCTCACCTGCCATAAATCCCAGCTTTTCCCCGCCTTTTCGCTCTTCTTCAGATAAAGGCGAAACCTTGACCAGTGGCTTTCCTGCCTTGGCAATGATGAACTCCTTTCCCTGCGAAGCCTCCTCAACCAGACGGGAAAGGTGCGTCTTCGCTTCATGAATATTGACGGTTTTCATCGCACACCCTCTTGCGGTTAGTTTAATAGACTTAGTCCATGTAGTTTATGTGCATGACCGAAAATTGTCAATCCCTTTTTCCTTTTTGCGTCCTTCTAACCTCCTTCTTTCCCGTCTCCCGCCTCCCGTTCTCCGTCTTTCCTGTCTTCTGTCCCCCATCTTTGTGACAAAAAACAAAAAAACACCTACACAAAAACGTGAAGGTGTTCGAGAGACTCATTGCACTTTCGTGGAATCAGAATTTTAACGTGAGTCAACGCCTTTAAATCTGCGTCAATCCTCCAGATCGCCTCTGCGTGAACCCAGTTTTAAAAAGGGCGCAGCCCTCATGCTTTTCCCCTTAACCCAAAACCAAAAACTAAAAACTAAAAACTGCTTTCCCAATAACGACAACAAGGAAAGCCTGACCCCCATTTATTCTGATAACTCAAAACCCAAAACCCAAAACTCAAAACCGCTTTATAGCCCTAGTTTTGAGTTTTGGGTTGTTTTAACAATACTGGTTATAATTTTTACGATCGAATAAATTTCGCTGTCAAGTAACTCAAGTTTTGAATATTCATTCAGGTAGCCGGAATTTTTCAGGAGACGAATCCAGTATAGAGTCTCTCTTGCTTCTTTCGAAGCTATCGACATTTTTGAAATGAAGTCATTCCGGCTTTGAGCAGCCTGCGCCTCACTGACATTCGCTCCGATGGATGTCCCAGATCTCAATAACTGTTTCGAAAGTACAAATTCCTTCTTCCCCAAAAGAAACTTGTAAACGTGCACAATCAGCAACGCAAAATCAAAAGACCTTTCATCAATCTTCTTCTCAACCATCACAGCACCTTCAACTCAACACTAAAAACCCATAACTAAAAACTGCCCTTCCCCATAACCCAAAACTAAAAACCAAAAACTAAAAACTGCTTTCCCACTGTAGTGCAAGGAAAGCCTGACCCCCATTTACTTCCTTGACATTTGCGTACAGAATCAAGTACACTTTTTTAACCATACAGGAGGAATATATATGCAATCAATAAACTACACAACGTTTCGAAAGAACTTGGCAAAAACCATTGATCAAGTTAACGATGATCATGATCCTGTCCTTATTACACGCCAGAACGGACGAACAGCCGTGCTTCTATCACTTGATGATTTTAGATCATATGAAGAAACAGCATATCTTATGAAAAGCCCCAAAAATGCTGAACGTCTCAATGCTGCCATTGCTGACCTCGAAGCAGGCAAAGGCCTTGATAGGGAACTTATTAAGGGATGAAACTGTCATGGGCTGAACAAGCATGGGAAGATTACCTTTACTGGCAGAAGACAGATCAGAAAATCCTCAGGCGAATTAACCGCATTGTCTTAGAAACCAAACGAAATCCATTTGAAGGTATAGGTGACCCTGAACCACTACGCTACAACTGGAAAGGATATTGGTCACGCCGTATCAATAAAGAGCATCGGTTTGTTTACAAGGCGAAAAAGGATGAATTGCTAATTGCCCAGTGCCGGTACCACTACTAAAGAATCTGCGTCTGCCTCACCTGCATAATTTATCCAGTTAAATTTTCTTAGCCCTTATTTAACCGGGGCGTGAGCCCGTCCTGTCTTTCTAATCTTTTAACCTTCTTCTTTCCTGCCCCCTGACCCCCGTCTTTTCCGGTCTCCTAATCTTCTTAGCGCCTTTGCGTGAACCCAGTTTTAAAAAGGGCGCAGCCCTCATGCTTTTCCCCTTAACCCAAAACTAAAAACCAAAAACTAAAAACTGCTTTCCCAATAACGACAATAAGGAAAGCCTGACCCCCAAGTTTTTGCCGTACAGTCTTTAACCCAAAACCAAAAACTAAAAACCCAAAACTGCCCTAACAAGGAAAGCCTGACCCCCATTTACTGCGTGAGGTAATCTGTGGATCTATCTCACATCTATCTCACATTCTCACACGATCTCACATCAAACAGAATATCTCACACGCGGACCGCTTCCCTGTTTATGAATCAACTCTTTTTCCTCAAGTTGTTTTAGTCTTTTCAGGACTGTATTCTGATGGATATTCAATTTTTCTGCTATCTCCCTGCTCCCTAAAGAACCCACCTGCTTTATTAGCTCAAAAACATCTTTAAGATCGGGCGATATGGTCAAGCGGGTCCTAAAGATAATTGTTTTGAAAAAATTGCCGGTTTCTTCGAATTTTGGCTCCGGCAGGGCATTTGTTCTGCATGCCTCTTTTATCCTCATTATACCTGTTCCTAACTGCTCAACATACCCTGCCTCACGGAATATTTTTACGATAAACCTGTTTCTGACTTCGGATATCCCCTCCCCCAAATCCTGAAGAGTTATCCCTGATGGAAGCGTGCCTGGACTGGTAATTTCAATCCTGTCCGAAAAAATGTCCAGCTTATTATCAGCCCCTGTAATGGAGTAATCTCTATGGCAGATTGCATTTAAAATCCCCTCCCGAATAGCAGGCAGAGGAATATCATAGTTCTCTTTTCTTTGTAATGCGGATATTTCAATCTTTCTTTCCATGTAAAGTTGAACAAAATCCATGACTTTTTCCGACATCGCCAACAGACCATCATTAATAGTAATCGAGTTTATCAGATCAGCCCTGTTTTCAGCCTTGAAGCGGGAAACCCTGAACCTTGCATAGGAATATTCATCGGGCAGAGTGGAACAAAACAAAAGCATCCCGCCAATAGTTGGATGACAAGTATGGTCATACCGTTGAGCAGCCTTGATTTTTACAAAATAGTCAAGGTCTGGTTTAGTTTTTAACCCGCGTAATTCAATAAACTTTTTAAGCAGACCCATATCTAAAACATTACAGTCAAATGATGGATCAATCTCCTGGTCAAGACTGATATTTCTGGCCTGTCTTCTTAATTCAGATGCAACTTGGGAATCCGCCTTTCTGTTCGTTGAACCAACCCTTACAAAGATACCATCCTCAGGGCCGGGTTTTTTTAAATAATAGGGTTTGTTAGCCCCTGGTAAAATTCTGATGATAAAAATTACCTTATCTTCAAAAGCGGCTGTTTGGAAAAAGACATTGGGGATGGGTGAAATTGAATCATATATAATGCTCGCCAGTTTTTCTTCCAGGTCAAAGGGCTCTTCCTTTATGCCTGTTACAGTGCGGTCATCATTTACGCCAACATAAATATTACCTCCGGCGCCATTTGCAAAGGCAACCACTGTTTTCAACAAATTCTGTCTGTTTTTTGGAATCTCTTTTTTAAATTCCAGCGTCTTTCCTTCAGGTTGTTTGAGGATTTCCTGTATTTTCATCTCAACCTCTCAGTCTCCTATCTCCTATCTTTTCCGTTCTCCCGCCTCCGTCCTCCGGTCTCCGGTTTGTTCCCTTAGCGCCTTTGCGTGAGGCCCCAATAACGACAATAAGGAAAGCCTGACCCCCGTTATCTACTTCAACAGCATCACATACCGGCTGGTGACTCCAAGGATCTTTTTCTTCTGCATGGCTGACACAACCCCGGCGTTAAAACGCTCCGAGGACATGGGCGCCTGGATGATATGGGTAAGAGTCCAGCCCGTTTTTTTAAACATTTCATAATAATCTACCAGTAAAATAGCCTGCTTTGGATCCTCTTGTCTAGCCGGGCAATTCTGAAAATCCCTCCAGTCTGCGTTAATAAAAGCAAGCCAGGCATCCTTCCTCGCAGTCTTTTTTAAAAAAAGAAAAAACCGCTCTAAAAAGATGAGGTAATCTGTTTTTGAAAGCCCGGAAATGCTCTCTTTTGCATACTCACCGGCCTTTTTATCAAAATAGGGAGGATCGCAAATTATCAGAGCGGGCTTTTCTTTGGCATTAAAAAATGGCAGGTCTTCCCATTCCTTATCCGGATCCCAGTAATAAGGCTCAATCTCCGGCCTTGTATCAGGCCTGTCATCCATATCCAGGCTCCAGCATCTCCTGCCCATTGCAAGACACGTATCGGCACACACCCCGCCTCCTGCCATGGTATCAAAAACCAGATCATTGGGCTCTGAAAAAAAATACAGGATATGCGCCACCAGTTGAGCCGGTATCCGTCCGGGCCATTCATCACCAAACCGGCTATCGCAATCCGTGAAATTCCACACATCCCATGTCCGGATTCCCCATTGAAGCGCCTTGAACCGGCTGAAATCGTCCTCATTTACCAGAGCCTGTGACCAAACCAGAGGTTCAGGCCAGCCGTGCTTTTGCGCCACCTGCGGCACAGTAAAACCTTTCAATAAATCCTCATTTACCCATTTTGCCACTTGTGGCATTTTGGGTAAATAGCGCGATATCGTCTGCTGAGGCACCCCAAGTCTTTTTGCAATCCTGTCCTGGGGAATACCCAGTTGATTTAACTTGAAAACTTTAAGATCAAGCTCAAAAAGAGCCGTGGCCCTTAAATCTGCAATATATTTGTCAACGGCCTGCCTTGATCTGCCAATGGCCCTGCCGATTTCAGAAGAAGTTAATCCGGAATTGGCTTCAAAAGCACGCCGGGCAGTATTCCTTGTTTCAGATTCGGTCAGCTGCCTTGGCCCTATTGCCATTTTTGCCGCATACAGGATAGGCTCAAACACAAACCCATCCCTTAAATTTTCAGCAAAAATAGCGACCCTTTTTTGATCAATATTTTCCCTGGGATAGATGGACTCATCCAGAAAAACATCTGAAATCAGAACTTTGGCAAAAACGTCCTTCATAAAACTTACAGCAACCGAATCCTTATACGCCCGGAACCGGGCAGTCCTTTAACTCAAAACTAAAAACCCAAAACCCAAAACTGCTTTCCTGTCTCCAGTCTCCTGTCTCCCGTCTTTTCTGTCTCCTGTCTCCTGTCTCCTGTCTCCTGCCCTCAATGCGTCACCCCTTCCCTCCTTACAACTCGGATAAAAGTCATAAGCAATATCTTAAAGTCAAAAGCGAACGATCTGTTTTTCAGGTAATACTCATCAAACTCAACCTTCACCGGAATCGACAATTCATCCCTGCCGTTCACCTGCGCCCAGCCGGTGATCCCCGGAATAAGTTTATGAATCCCCTTCCCTGTCCTAAGCCCAACCAGATCATCCTGATTATACAGGGCTGGACGTGGCCCCACAAAACTTATGTCACCCTTTAAAATACTGTACAACTGCGGCAATTCATCCAGACTGAACCTGCGCAGAAAAGACCCGATCGGCGTAAGGTAAACATCAGGATTTTTCATGAGATGAGTCGCGACAGCCGGAGTATCAA
>CAZSYH010000077.1:0-7538 GCA_964610735.1 uncultured Syntrophaceae bacterium
AAAACGACTCTAAAGCAATCTTAGCTTGGAAAATAGATCAAAGGAGGGAAAAGAATGAAAGGAACTATATGGATTTCTTAAACCATGGATTGATAGGAATTACATGAACTATATCTGGTAACATAACTATACTGGCAACATAACTGCTATATGCCTTGATCAATGCTGTCAAATCAAAGATTGAAGACAGCCACCCCATATCGCAAAATTATCAAAGCAAAAACTGACAACAGCTCTATTATATTGTGGGCTTCACCAACGTTTGATAGATTGATGATGTTTGCTTATATTACACGGACGCCTTCGTAGGCGTATCTCAGGGCCTCGTCGAGGTCTTCCCGGTCAATCTTCACGGCGAGGGGCAGATAATTGAGTATGTCCTGTGCCGTTATGCCGTCCTCACCGATATCTTCCGCCGCAAGATCGCCGGCGAACCCGTGGATTTCCTTATCGACCATCACCAACTATAATAAATGGAGCCCAAAACAACGGATGTGCATAACTTGCAACAACTTTACCGGTATCCTTATCCTTCAAGACCTGATTATCTATTAAGTCAAGCATAGATTTTTGAAGTGCCCTTGCTCGTGAAAGGGTTCTGTCATCCTTTTGATATCGAAAGAGCCCTGTGGTCAGTTTTTTAGCTGATGTGGTTTCCACTGGCCACATACTTACAAGAAGTGCCCTGGTTCCAGCATAGAAGAATGCCTGCCCGAGACCAGAAACAGCGTCAGCGCCTGTACCGTCAGCAGCGCCTGTATTGCAGGCTGAAAGTACCACCCAGTCGGCATTTAGTTTTAATTTCAAAATTTCTCCCATTGTTAGCAAGCCATCCTCATTATCACCGGTTACTTCTGGTGCGGAAAGGGCAATCGCCGGCTCTTCCAAACCATCCAAATCACCCTTTACTAAAGCATGTGACGCAAAAGCAATTACCCGCCGATCTGATAAGTCCATGGTTTTTACCTGACGTTCGGATGCCTGTTTCCCTAAAAATATATCGCGTGTGGCATTAGCACCCATAGCTTCGGCAATACCTTTTAATTCTTCTGCTGTATCGGGAAGGCGATTTAAATGACCAAGCTGAACTGACGAAATATTTTTACTGTCAAGATCGCCTTTTTCAGTTATGCGAATACCGCGGATATGTATACGCTGTCCGCGGCTCACAAAGATCTCTGCGGGTTCGTTACTTTCACGTTCTACCTGAGCCAGTTGTTCAAGGTTAAATAAGGGGTCGCCAAATCCGGCAAAGGCCTTTCTATAAGGATCGCCTTCGGGAAGTGTTCGCAGGGTTACTAAAGAGTAAACCGAAGGGAGTCTCGTTATGGAGACTTTACGTATGAGCCACGGGACTTGCCGATAATTGTCAAATAACACATTATTTTCCGTGCTCAGGCTGAAAGGGGCAGTAGGTAGGAGCGAAAACGGTAACTGCCCCAACGGGCCATGAGAGACAATAAGTAAATCGGTTGCGTCTTTAAAGGTGACTTCAATCGGTTTGAGAAGTTTATTATAAAGATCATGGGCCATGGCGAGCTTAAATTCCGGAATATCGCCGATGGTTTCCAGCTCCGGAGCAAGGGCTTTGCGTAAATAGGATACGATCCGGCTCAATTCATTGTTTCCTATAGGTGCTATTGAAAACATCACCGTGCCATTACGGGGTATGGCCCAGACATAGGTACTCTTCTGGGAGGTGTAAATAAAAATCAGTACCTCGGCCGGATTTAAAAGTTCCTGCACTTTGGGTATCGTAACAGGTAGTGGATTTGTAAAATCAGAGTATTTTGGGAAGCGCTTGTTGATTTCGTCCAGCAGGGCGATTCTGGCATTACTCAGGGTGTCCAGTTTTACGCGCAGTTTTTCTTTGGTGCCTGGAAGTTGTTGGGCCGGTGGTAAGGCTAACACATCGGCGAGCATTGCTTGTAATACCTGTATCTGTTTGAGCGCATCTTGCTCATTTCGCACTATGCTGGATACTTCCTTGTCCGCAACTACTGTACGCGCGCTGCTTGCTCCAAGCGTACTATTAACGGAATAGTTGCCCAGGGCATTTGCCACCTTAAAGGCCTCGGCGGCACCGTCGGTCCTGCCATTCACCTCCAGTCGGCTACCACGGATTTGAGATGCAAGATCGATATACGCGTCAGCGATTATTTTTAATCGCAGATTTTTAATATAGGAACCTCTGCCGGAATTGTTTTTTGACAGTAAAACCTTAATGGCATCTGAAAAATCCTTTAGGGCCTGCTCGCGTTTTCCTGTTTCGGCTTTAATGATACTCCGAAGGCCGAGCACTTCAGCCGTAAAGTAATGTTTCTCACCGAAAGATTCGCGATAGACAGCATAAACGGGGTTGATAATATCCATCGCCTCTTCAAACCGGTTGGTCTTTATCAGGGAAAGCATCAGATTGGGGTTACGGGCTAAATCCTTCTCATACAAATATTTATTGTTTCGCATGCCTGCTTTAGCTAAATCAAATTGGTTTATGGCTCCCTCAAAGTCGTATTGGGCTGTCAGGACATCACCCAGTACCATCCTGGCAGTGCCCATCAAATAGGAATCGGGAGATGTGCCTGAATCTTCCAAAATGCGAATCCCGGCACGGGCAAGTTTTTCCGCATCAGATATCCGGCCCTGGGCCAGGATGGTTTTACCGAGAAGCGCTATCGAAGATCCGGCCGTTGCGGAATCCCGGCCAAAGTATTCAATCTGTTCCTTTAAGTGTTGACGTGCTTCAATCTCGGATTCAACCATACGTCCCTGCCTGAGAAGATTCTTAGCTAGATGGCGTCTTTCTTTGATGAACAAACTTGGGGTCGCATACTCCCCTACCAGAACGGGAAAAGATAAAATAGCGTTCTCAAGGGCTCTGCGTCTATATTGTTCAGCCTCGGCGAACTTTCCCCGGGCTTCCAGAATAGATGCCTCCATAGCTGCCTCTGATGCTTTTCGCCATTGAATAAATATAGGATTAGCGTGAGATGTGGGCATGTTATACTCTTGGCATAGCGCAATGCCTCTTTTGGCCACTTTTAGAGCTGATTCAGGATCGCCCATGCTTACATACAAGTCTGCCAATTCCCTGTAATTGGCTGCCATTTCCGGGCTATTTTTTATAGTTAGCTTGAAAAGTTCAATGGCACGTTCAGAATTGCCAAACCAGGTTTCTTGTGTGGCAAGCTTACGTACCATATGGAAATCATAAATACGGGCTTTTTCAGCATATCGAAAAGCGGTTCGTGTGTCCTCCAGGGCCTGTCTGAAACGGCCGAGTGTTAAGGCCGCTTTGCCTCTTTGAAGAAAGAAATTTGCGAGATCCCTGTCACTGCTTTTGTCAGGAGGCAGGGCAATAGCTGTTACTTTCAATCTTTCGACTTCTGTCGGATCAGTTCGACTCGGTTGATCAAGTATGGCCAAAATGTCGTCAACATGGCGGGGTGGCGGCATAAATGATTTCCCACTCATGGAAATTGTTACTTTCTTCGCTTCGTCTAAAGACATTTTCGTGGCACAAGATGATAGCAGAAGCAGAGTAAGAATTAACAAAATAGTTGTGTTAAGCAACGAGGCACCGGTGAAAAACCACGAAAATGGTTGGTCAAAAAAAATGTGATATTTTTTACTAATTGTGCCCGATTTAGCATCTATATTATTCATCATACTGCCTCAGTTGCATTAATAATTTTGCATTGTATTTGCCATTAACTTAATCAACTTAACCCGTGAGTATTTCTATTTATTTAAAATAACACTTAGATGAAAGATAAACAACCCTTCTTGTCAACCTGAATGTCTTATCGTCGCCTGCATGTCCAGAGATATCCGTGTAGAATACGGAATGTTTGATATCGGTCTTATAATGCAGATCCATACCACAGGATAGATCGATCATCATCGGTGCGGCTCTGGGCTATCCCGATAAAGACTCTCCTATCAACAATTTCGAAAGGGGAAGGGCCCCCTTAACTGGATTTGTGAAACTCTCCGCCCACAGGGCGGGGCTTCCCGGTAAGGAATATGTTTGTTTTATATTGCGCCCCTTACCCCGTCTGCAATGCGGGGCTTGCGGGGTGCGCTCCCGGTCAAATGGGTCGGTTGAATCGCGTTTTTGAGATTTTAAATCTCTGTTTAAGACAACAAACATAGAAAAACCTTGACAAATAATTCCAATAAAGTACAACCGCAGTTAGTGTTGAGTGTGTTATTTTTCTCGTATAAGAAATCTTCGATATCTTCGGAAAGGGGCCAATTGATGAAAATCTACCTGCGATATCAAGTTCTTATCTTCGCTGTCCTGCTATTCGTGGGATCGATTTTTACAGGCGTATCTTCCGCGAGTTCCAATGAGACCCTGATTATTGCCGGTAATGGTTCGAGCATAAGAATCATGAAGCTGATGGCCGACGGTTTTCAAAAACGGCATCCCAACGTTACCGTCAGCATCCTTCCCAGTATCGGAAGCACGGGAGGCATCAAAGCGGTAAAGGAGGGTAAAATCGATATTGGTTTGTCCGCCCGTTCCCTCAAGCAGGAAGAGATGATTCCGGGAATCATCGAGGAGGCCTATGGCCGCACGGCCTTTATCTTCGGGGTGCAGGAATCCAACCTAATCGAAGGGTTCAGTCTGACCGAGATCGAAGAGATATATGTGGGGAAGCGCAGAACCTGGTCTGACGGAAAGCCCATCAGGATTATACTTCGTCCACTGTCCGACGCTTATTCGGTCTTTCTGGCAGGTATCAATCCCGGCGTGAAATCGGCTTCCGAGCAGGTCCATTCCGTTCCCGGCGTGTTCGTCGGCATAACGGACCGTGAAGCCGCTGTTCAAATCGAAAGGACGCCCGGTTCATTCGGTATAACCAGTGCGGCCATCGTTGCGGCAGAGAAGCTGAAAATTAAGGCCATCTCCGTCGATGGGGTATTGCCCACATTATCAAATGTTGCCGCCGGCAAGTATCCTTATGCCTTGACAATGTCGGTCGTCTACAGGGAAGATAAGTATACGGGCGCCGTGAAAGACTTTATATCCTTCACTTTTTCCAATGATGGTCGGAAGCTTCTCTCCGCAAATGGATATGTGACTTTGTCGCGAATGGTCGGAAAGTGAGTGGTATTGTGCCTTTTAATTCCCCGCGGTTGCAATCAGGGGTGTCCGTAACAAGGGGCATGCGCATCTTGGGTGGTATAACCGCATCCATTTTTGCTGTAGTGATACCCCTTTTGTACTTTGGTTTGTCCGTATACACGCTGCAGAAAAGCCTCAGGATAGAAACCGTCTATCTCGCTAAAAACATTGAAAGAATCATCCAGAGTCGGCCGAAACTGTGGGAGTTTGAACAGGAAAGGTTGTTTGAGCTCGTCTCGAAGCCTGTTGTAAGCGGATATCACGATGAAAGAACGATTCGATCTGCCGCCGGAACAGTGGTCGTAAAAAACGATTTTTCAGTAATAAGTCCGGCCATTACGGTTTCAGTGGTATTTTTCGATTCGGGAAATCCCGTCGGTTCGATAGAAACGAGATGTTCCATCCGCAAACAAGTCTTCGTTACGGTTCTTTTGGGAATGCTCAGCTCAACTTTCGGCTACCTGCTCTTTTTCGTCTTCCGCACCTATCCGGTCAGAAGGCTTGAGAACGCCTTGGCCGATTTGCAGAGGGCGAACGAGGATCTGGAGAGTCACCGTGAACATCTGAGGCTGATAAATCAGATATTAAGACATGATATAATAAATGATCTGACTGCTGTAAAAAGCGGTTTGAGGCTTTATAGGGACTCAGGGGATGAAGGGTTACTGAATAAGATTACAAAGAAAGTCGACAAAAGTGTTGAGTTGATAAGGGAGATGAAGGAGCTTGAATCTTTTATCTTGTCTAACAAGGATCTGGAATTCCATGATGTTAAGAATATCATAAAAAAGGTTATTGAAGGTTATGGTTTCATCGAATTTACGATTGAAGGCAAAAGTCAGATTCTTGCCGATGAATCTTTCGGGTCTGTTATTGATAATATAATCAGAAATGCCATAGATCACGGGAAGACCGATAGAATAGACATAAAGATAGATGGAGACGGAAGGTATTGTGAAGTAAGGATTGCCGACCGTGGTGTTGGAATTTCGGATGATATAAAGGACAAAGTTTTTGAAGAAGGCTTTATATATGGTGAGACCGGACATACCGGTCTGGGATTGCATATAGTCAGGAAAGCTATGGAAAGATATGGTGGGAGTGTTCATATTGAGGATAACACCCCTACGGGTGCGGTTTTTGTGCTTAGGCTGAGAAAAGTAAGGTAAGAGGGCAGTGAGCCAAAACATGGAAAAGAAGGCAAAGATTCTAATTGTTGAAGATGAACAAGCCGGGGGACATCCTTAAATAATCAAATAACTCAAACCTCCAGTTGCCTGCCTCTTTCGGTTATGGGGAGACGTAGTTTCATCCCCCTCTGGGCCAACTTGACCCACTTCTTCTCTTCTTTCCCCCTTCTTCGTGTGCCGGTTATTTGTCCCCTCTTGCTTTGTATTTCTCTTTTTTCAAGTTGACATCGGACATCTGAAAACATACAATAACATTATAAAATCTTTGATAATCCACAATCCGAGGTGCATAGGGTATGATACAATACGCCATAAAGAATGGTTATAAAAGAAGATATAATCTATTATTTACTATTACATTGTTACTGTTCGCTTTCTGTGCCGCAGTATCTCTGAGCGCCTGCGCGCCAGTGAGTCCGTACACTATCGATATAAACTATAATCCTGGGGATACAACTCCGGAATTCAACAAAAATAACTGGAAACTCCTCTTAACTGTCGCTAAATTTAACGATCTGCGTCAGGAAGAAGACAAAATGGTGATAGGTAAGGTTATAAAATCCGATGGCACTGAAATTCCCGTTTTCCCCAAATTTCGGATTCCTTCCGATGCGGTAACGCATGCCGTTAAGGACTATCTCACGAAAGCCGGGAACAGGCTATCAACAGATACACCGGCCTGGGATCTCAAGAATGACACGATTAATCAAGAGTGGGGGGATATAATTATAGGCGGAAATATCCATGAGTTTGAGATCATCTGCAACAAGAAATTGCCTATCAGAAAATATACTGCCAGAGTCAAATTTGTCGCCGGTTTCGCGAATGTCCGGAAGCCGGAAACAATAGTTAAAATCACCGTTGAAAGTACTCCCACTCTCGAACATATCCGTTTCTCGGAAGAAAAGATTGAAGAAGTAATGAATGACGCCATGTCGATTGCCATTAGAAGGGTATTTGAAAGTCAGGAAATAAACCGGATTTTTATCGACGCCGCGAAAGAAATCAACTGACACCCCCCATATTAATGATGCGTCAAGGGTGGCAAAAAGCAAGACCTGACCCCCTATATGTCAATCTTCACGGCGAGGGGCAGATAATTGAGTATGTCCTGTGCTGTTCAATCCTGACTTTTCACGAGTGTATCAACCTTTATCTTCTGTTTTAAAGTTATAAGGAAGGTGCTACCCATTCTTCTACGGTATGCTGAAGAG
>CAZSYH010000078.1:0-7459 GCA_964610735.1 uncultured Syntrophaceae bacterium
TTTACAGAACCAAAAACTCAATTTAAATATGGCCCATACTATGGGGTAAGGTCACTACAACTCCGGACAGATTACTTGCTTCTGACAAATTTTAGGTTCTTGCTTGCATTCTTGGGGGGGGTTATAGTACTTATCAGTCAATGGCGGCTCCATGGTGGGGCTACCTGAGTAGTTACTATTTATTTTAAAATCTGTTTAAACTAAGGAGGTTATTAAATGGCAGGCAAGATAAGATTATATCCAGAAGAGTTGAATGAGATGAGCTTTGAGGAAAGAAAAGTTCGTAAAGAGAAACTACTTCGGCAATCAATTGCGTACATGTATGATAATTCCCCCGAATATTATCAGTTGCGGTTTAAGGAATGTGGCGCGGAGCCCGGAGATATAAAAACTATCGAAGATTTGCGAAAACTGCCCATCTTTATGGACAAAGACCGGGAACGGCAGAGTATGGAAACATCCCTGGAAAAATATGGACACCCTTTTGGGCTGCATCTTTGCTGTGACCCGGCGGATGTAGTTTCCACTGGAGGCACTTCAGGAACCACGGGCCATCCGACCTATCCGTACACACAGACTAAAGAGGATCAGGGGTTCCTCAACGATTATGTTGGGTTTATGCTTAAATCAGTAGGTTTGGGAAGGGGGGACAGAGCATTTTTCTTATTTCCACTTGGCGTTTATGCGACTTCGGCGATACTCCCGGGGGTTGAAAAGGCGGGTGTCCTCCCGCTTCCCCTTGATATAAGGCTTGGGCCACAGCTGGCGCTTGAGATGGTGAAATGGACAAGACCCACCTTCTGGTTCACCGGTTCAGCGATTGTCGAATTTTATGCCGATTTGCTGAAAAATAAGCTCGGCATGGATCCCAAGGATCTCGGGTTTAAGTGTCTGCTTCTTACAGGCGAAGCGGGGTGTGGAATTCCTGAGTTGAAGAAAAAGGTGGAAGATGCCTACGGATGTCGATGGTATGACTGGTGGGGACCTTCACTGCTCAATGTTGCAATCTCCTGCGATTCGGATGAATATCACGGTCTTCACAATTTTGCCGAGGATTGGGATCTGACGGGGGAAGATCTGGTTGATCCTGTGACGAAAGAACCGATAGAGATCAAGGATGGGGCGGTGGGGGAGATTGTCGGTACCCATCTCCGAAAGAAGGCCGCGCCTTATCTGAGATACGCTACAGGCGATATCGTGGAAGTGTTCATTTCTGAATGTCCCGGATGTGGTTTCAAGGGATATAGACTTAAGCCTGTCGGGCGCGCGGATGATATGATCACCGTAAAAGGGGTCAATGTATTTGCCGGGGCGATACATAAGAAATTACAGCAATTTGTGCCCAGGGTAACGGGACATATGAGAGTGATAAAAGAAGGTCCATCGTCGAGAATAACCAGATTGATAATAAAAGCTGAATATGGCGAGGGCATGGAAGACAAACTTGAAGAACTCGGCAAAGAGATAAAGAATGTAATGAAGTCGGAACTGAGAATAAGTCCAACCTTTGAGTGGGTACCACCGGAGACACTGGAAAGGCCACTCAGGAAACCGATATTGTTTGAAAAGAGATATTAACCCGTGACATAACAGGAAAACCGGCGCCATATTCCTGTTTCTCAGACGGAAGGCCAACTTGTTGATCTGAAGTTATTCATACAGTTGGCCTTACCTTTACTATTTGAAGGAGGGGGCGTGTAATGGCTTTTGAGAAAATATTTGAAGAACTTGAGACACGAAAGAAAAAAACACTCGCGCAGGGAGGGCCGCAGAAGATCCAGCGACAGCATGACAAGGGCAGATTAACCGCGAGGGAGCGTATAGACAAATTGCTCGATCCCGGGACCTTTATGGAATTAGGAGCTTTTTGCACCTCAGATATGCCGGGAATGGAAGATAAGACTCCCGCGGATAGCCTGATTTGCGGTTATGGCTATGTGGATGGGCGCAGGGTTGCCTTAATCGTCAATGACTTTACAGTGCTGGCCTCGACTAACGCGTGGACAAATCTAAAAAAAATGCTTCTTTTCAAGGCCCAGGTGCGTGAATATGGGATACCCTTAATCTGGCTGGGAGAAGCCGGGGGGGCAAGAATGCCGGACGTACAAGGTGCTGAGAGAATCATGGGTAGTGGAGCTGGTTCTGACATGCACTGGGCTGAATATACCAATTTTCGAGAATGTCCTTTTGTAATGGCGGCAATGGGAGATTGTTTTGGAGTAGCTGATTTCCAGGCATGTATGGCAGATTTTGTTGTTCAGGTGAAGGGAAGCGCCATTAGCGTTTCAGGTCCCAGGGCTCTTGAAAAAGCCATAGGGCAGATTTACACGGCGGAAGAGATGGGGGGCTGGGAGATCCACTCAAAACTGACAGGCATGAATGATCAGGTTGTTGAAGATGAGGAAGATTGCTTCAGAATCATAAAGAAATATCTCGATTATATGCCGGCCAACAATCAGGAACTACCGCCCAAACGACCTGTTCCCGATGGCTCGGACGAGAGTGTAGAACAGATTCTCAAAATTTTCCCCGATAATCGAAAACGTGGTTACGATATGCGCAGGATTATAGGTTTCATTGTGGATGGTGAAGAATATCTTGAGCTTAAGCCCGATTTCGGAAAGATGCTCATTACCTGTCTTGCCAGAATCAATGGGGAGGTGGTCGGGTTTATCGCGAGTAATCCGATGTTTAATGCCGGCGCCACGGATACAGATGCCCTGAACAAACAAACAAGTTTTCAGTGTCTCTGCGATTCCTTCAACATCCCCCTTATATTCCTTGTTGATTCTCCCGGCCATCTTACCGGTAAAGACGCGGAACTTAAGAAAGTAGGCGCCAAGGTTGTCAATAATCTGCAATGCCTTTTTCAGGTAACGGTTCCGAAAATTGTCATAATCATACGGAAGGGATACGGACAGGCGCTTATAAACATGTGCGCTCTGAGTTCAGGATGTGACTTTATGGTGGCGTGGCCCACAGCTGAAATCGGGTTTATGGATCCTGAGATTGGCGCGGATGTTGTATTTGGGAACCTGCCGGAAGATGAAAGGAAAAAATTGATTGAACAATTGAGGGTTGATACGACCGCTTATGCCGCGGCAAAAGGCTATGGTGTGCAGGATGTTATACATCCCCTCGATACCCGTGATTATTTAGTTAAAGTGTTGAGTATTATTCGCGATTCAAAAGATAAGGGTATCGGAAAACATCGGCTTGCAAATTGGCCGACAAAATTTTAGTGAGTTCAACCAGTATTGCCGTAGAAATTCTTCAGTCCCCCTTTATCAAAAAGGGGGACTGTTTTTTCGGCAGTGCCGACTTGATTGAGGGGCCTGCACTGCCGGGCTCTTGTTCCTGATAATAGGGTCAGGTAGAAAATCTAAGGGGAAAACATGCCAAAGACACTAACTCAAAAAATACTGGAGAGGCACCTTGCCAAGGGTGAATATGAACCGGGTAATGAAATCGGTATTCGTATAGATCAGACACTGACCCAGGATGCGACGGGAACCATGGCCTGTCTGCAGTTCGAGGCTATGGGGATTGACAGGGTAGAGACGGACCATTCGGTAAGTTTTGTCGATCATAATACAATACAGGCAGGGTTCGAGAATGCCGATGACCACAAGTATCTTCAGACAATAGCGGCAAAATACGGGATAGACTATTCCAGGGCGGGGAATGGGATTTGCCATCAGGTTCATCTGGAGAGGTTCGGCAGGCCCGGGGCCACTCTTCTCGGTTCCGACAGTCATACGCCAACAGGCGGAGGAATCGGACAGATTGCCATCGGAGCGGGTGGTCTGGACGTAGCGCTGGCCATGGCGGGAGAACCCTTCTATCTTACCTGCCCGAGGGTCATCAGAATCAACCTCGTCGGCAGACTCAGTTCCTGGGTAAGCGCGAAGGATGTGATTCTCAAGATCCTGGAGATATTTGGAACGAAGGGAAATGTGGGGTGCATATTCGAATACAGCGGCTCGGGGGTCAAAACCCTGACCGTGCCTGAAAGGGCCACCATTACAAACATGGGCGCCGAGTGCGGTGTTACCACATCCATATTCCCGAGCGACGAACAAACCAGGGAATTCCTCAGGGCACAGGCCAGGGGAGAAAAATGGGAAAAAATGAGTGCGGATCCCGATGCCGAATACTTTAAGGTTATAGAAATAGATCTTGCGAAAATTGTTCCTCTGGCGGCGACCCCCCACAGTCCCGGTAACATATCTACAGTAAGGGAACTTGAAGGCATGGAGGTTAACCAGGTGTGCGTGGGCTCATGTACCAATTCTTCCTACAGAGACCTTATGATGGTTGCAAAAATCCTGAAGGGTAAAAAAGCGCACCCTAATGTGAGTTTTATCCTGGCACCGGGTTCAAAACAGGTTCTGGATATGCTGGCAAGAAACGGTGCTCTGGCGGACCTCTTGGAGACTGGCGTGAGGCTCGAAGAGAATGCCTGCGGTTTCTGCATAGGCAACAGCCAGTCACCGCAGACCGATGCAGTATCTCTGAGGACGAGCAACAGAAACTTTCTGGCCAGATCGGGAACGAAGAGTGCGAGTGTTTATCTCGTAAGTCCGGAAACGGCGGCTGCCGCCATCATTACCGGAAAAATTACCGATCCGAGAGATCTTGATTTTCCCTGTCCCGAGGTGGCGATGCCCGGGGAATTTATAATCGATGATTCAATGATTATTCCCCCATCCGACGATCCGGCGGGCATCGAGATCTACCGGGGACCCAATATAGGAGAGCCTCTAGCCAACGATCCTCTGCCCGAAACTGTGACCGGCGTTGTAACCATAAAGGTGGAGGATAATACCACGACAGACCACATTATACCGGCCGGCTCCAAGATGAAATACAGATCCAACGTGCCAAAGTATTCCGAATTTCTGTTCGAGGTTATGGATCCAGAGTTTTACAACAGGGCAAAAGATATAAGAGATTCCGGCAGGCACAACATAATCGTAGGCGGACTCAGCTACGGGCAGGGATCATCGAGGGAACACGCGGCGCTTTGCCCCATGTATATGGGAGTGAAGGCCGTGATTGCGAAATCCTTTGAGAGGATTCACACGGCAAACCTGATAAATTTCGGTATAGTCCCCCTCACCTTTAAAAATGAGGAGGACTACGGAAAAGTCGATCAGGGAGACGGACTGGAAATTCCGGATATAGGCGAAAAAATCAGGACCGGTGAGACATTGATCGTAAAAAACACAACCAGGGGATTACAATTTGAGGTTAGCTATGATCTCTCGGAAAGGGCCAAAGGGATTGTACTTTCAGGTGGGATGCTTTCATATATCAAGAATAAAAAGAGTGACTGATAAGGAGAAGAAGGGCTGATGAGTGAAAAGATCAGAGTAAAAACACCAATAGTGGAGATTGACGGCGATGAGATGACGAGGATTATGTGGCAGATGGTCAAGGAGAAGCTCCTTTTTCCATATATGGATATAAACTCCGAATATTATGATCTCGGGCTGAAAAAGAGGAATGAAACGGACGATCAGATTACCATCGATGCGGCTCATGCAATCATGAAATACAAGGTAGGAGTCAAATGTGCCACAATCACCCCCAACGCGGACAGGGTTGAGGAATATGGACTTAAGAAACAGTGGTCCAGTCCCAACGGAACAATAAGGGGAATCCTGGACGGTACCGTCTTCAGGGCCCCCATTCAGGTAAACAATATTCATCCCTTCGTGAAGGCCTGGAAGAGGCCTATACACATGGGGAGACATGCCTATGGCGACGTATATGAAAACCAGGAGATTAAAGTTCCGGGTCCGGGGACAGGCGAGCTCGTTTTCACACCTCGTGACGGGGGTGAACCGATCAGGAAGGTGATTCATGAATTTGAGAGCCCTGGGATACTTCAGGGAATTCATAATACCGTTCCCTCCATCAGGAGCTTTGCCGCTTCCTGTTTTACCTACGCCATGGACCATAAGATGGACTGCTGGTTCGGCACGAAGGATACTGTTTCGAAGATCTATGATGCGGAATTTCGCAAAATATTCGATGAGGAATATGAAGCAAACTGGAAGGATAAATTTGAAGAGGCTGGAATTGAATATTTTTACACTCTTATAGATGACGCTGTTGCAAGAGTCATGAAATCGGAAGGCGGTATCCTGTGGACCTGCAAGAATTATGATGGAGACGTCATGTCGGACATGCTTGCCTCTGCCAATGGGAGTCTGGCCATGATGACATCGGTTCTTGTATCACCGCATGGCTATTTTGAGTATGAAGCAGCCCATGGAACCGTTCAGAAACACTACTATAAGCATCTTGCCGGAGAGAAGACATCCACAAACTCCATGGCTCTTATATTTGCCTGGACAGGATGTCTGAAAAAGAGAGCGGAACTTGACGATACCCCCGATGTTGGTGAATTTGCCCGGAAAATAGAAGACGCCGCATTAGAGACCATTGAAAGCGGGATCATGACAGGTGATCTTATGCTGGTCGCCGATCCTGATCCAAAAAACCGGCGGGTTTACACGGAAGATTTCATAGATCATATAAAACAAAATCTCGAGAAGAAATTGTGATGGCTTCGGAAAAACCCGATAGCAGAAATCGTCAAATAGTTAAGTTGTTGAATTGGGGGAAAGCATAGTAAATGAGCGCATTAGAGTTTTGATCGCGTCAAACGTCCAATTTTTAGGTGAACGATATTAAATTACACAATAACAACCGCTTAACCATTTAACTACTCAACCACTTAACGAGGTTTGAATTCACCTCTTGGATTCTGTGGTCGGGTTATTTTTCACCCAATTCCTTCGATTTCTTTGTCGCGGCTTCCACTGCCGCCGCAAGGGTTTCCCTGATTCTTCCGGTCTCAAGCGCCTTTATGCCTTCTATGGTGGTGCCGCCGGGAGATGCTACCATATCTGTGAGCTGGGCCGGCGTCTTGTCTGCGTTGAGACAGAGTTTCGCGGCGCCTAACATGGTCTGCGCCGCGAGTTTTAACGCGGTTTCGGCTTCAAGCCCCTGGCTGACGCCGGCGCTTGCAAGCGCGTCTATGATAATAAATCCGTAGGCGGGGCCGCTCCCGCTCAGGCCGGTGACCGCGTCGATGAGTTCTTCTTCGACGACGACGGTCATTCCCACGGAATCGAATATCCGGCGGGCTGTGGCGATATCGCTGTCCGTGGCGTTCTTTCCTCCTGCAAGGGCCGCCGCCCCTTCTCCTATGAGGGCGGGCGTGTTTGGCATGACCCTGACCGCGCGGGCTTTCTCCCCCAGAATTCCTTCTATAAACCCGAGTGTGACGCCCGCCGCGATGGATATAATAAGCCTGTCCCCAACGGTATCGGCCATATCACTTAACACTGTTTCCATATTCCGGGGTTTTACTGCCAGGATAACAATGTCGGAGGCCTCTATGGCTCCCGCGATGTCATCCGACACACATACATGATATTTGTCC
>CAZSYH010000079.1:0-7385 GCA_964610735.1 uncultured Syntrophaceae bacterium
GCTTGGCTGACCAGGCATATCGGCGAAGCTGGTAGGCCGGGTGGATATCCTCTTTGATGTTGACTGACGACTTTTTTGCCTCCAGAAAGAATTTACGTGTCCCACCGATGCGGAAACAGTAATCGGGGGCCTTTGTAGCGCTGCCTACTTTGATGGCATCCTCATGGATTACATCCTTGTAGGCCTCCGCGTAGCCCTGCCTGTTGTAAATATCCCACCCGAGGGCATTGAAGAAGGGGTTGATAAATTCCTGTCGAACCTGGGCCTCATTGTACCGGCCTGACCGATAGGTATCCAGATTGCGGTCAAAACGCTCAATAAGCTCTTTTATCTCTTCGGGAGCTGACATTAATTACCCACCTTGATTCGAGTAAGTACATGGAATATAGCAGATTTGTCAATATATTTCGGATTAAGAAGGCAAAACCGCAATTGGAATTCCCTGGCGGTGAACTGAACAGCGAGCGCATTCCCCGCTGCTTGCGGCGGGGTTAGTGAGCGAATATAAAAAAACAATTTCCTCAACAGTCGGAGATTCCCCGCAACTTGTTGCGGGGATCTTCAATCAAGGTCTGTTTTTCAACCCGCCACTGTTCCAGCCGGATCATGAGAAGATGCCCGCGTGCCGGTGCAGATAAAACTTGACTTCAGAAACTATGATAAGAGATAGAGCAGCGATAAAGTGTTTTACACGATTACCGAGATGAAGAGGAGAAGTCACAGATGCGGGTGGTGAGTATTGAGAAGCTGGGAGAAAAGATATATGGATGTATAGATGACGGGGTTAACTATTGTACGTTTTCGATTGAGCCTGATGGTTCCATTGATTATGAAAAGAGTTATTATAAGAGTAATTACAGCGACTATGACCACTTTGTGCTTTCCTACGCGGAGGCAGATCCCTGCACATGTTTCCTTGAAAATCCGGTGGAGATAGGCGCCAGTGATATAAAAAGTTTGACCTATGAATCTATGCTGGGTGTGTGGAAAAGCATATGGGAAGGGTAGGGGTGTTTTAAATTAAATGCTTCGCTCCTTGTCCCTGACCATGCGGAAATAATCTGAAAGTATCTCTCTGTGATCAAACATAATCGGGTCCGGCAGGTTGTCTTCAGTAAAGATCCCTGTCTCCGCGGCATCATCCGCGGCCTTGGGGGTGCCCCTTCCGGTGGCCGTAAAGACAGTGGATATGGTATGCTGGCGCGGGTCCCTGTCGGGGCTTGAGTATGTATGCAACTGACCGGTAAGTATCACATCAAGGGATGTTTCTTCCCTTGCTTCTCTGACGGCAGCATCCTCCAGCGATTCTCCATAATCGACAAAGCCTCCCGGGATCGCCCAACCGATGGGTTCATTTTTTCTCATTATCAGGATAATGCCTCTTCCTTCGATCTCAATAATGATATCGACCGTGGGCGTTGGGTTGTGGTAGAATTCCAGCTCGGCGCCGCAGTTCCGGCAGATTCCTTTTATCTTTGTGCTCATTGTGATACCCTTCCGTATGTAACAGCGGAAATATAAATTGAAGCATAATAGTATGTCAAGGACGGATTTTCTTGACATGCATGGGTTATTTATTTACTGTCCATGTAAAAATGGGTTGTTTTTGGAGGAAAGATGATTGGTGTACTGATTATAACTCACGCTAATCTCGGGAGTGAGCTGATAAGGGCTGCCGAGATGATAAAGGGTGATATAAAGGGGATTACTTCCGTTTCACTGAATGAGACCAAAGGCGTGGAAGATATCAAGAAGGAGATCACCTCGGCCATAAAAAAGGCTGATTCGGGGAAGGGCGTGCTCATCATGACGGATCTGTTTGGAGGCACGCCTTCCAATATCTCTCTGTCGTTTCTGAAAAAGGAAAAGGTAGAGGTGGTTACCGGTGTGAATCTTCCCATGCTGCTCAAGATATCGGATATAAGGGAGGAGAAAAAGCTTACTGAATTTGCCGATCTCATAAAAGCTTACGGCAAAAAGAACATCTACCTTGCCAGCGAGATATTAAACAGAAAAGCTGATGATTGACCTGCAACGCCTTTCACCATTGAACCCTTCTCTGATAAGAGTTGACAACAGGCTTGTCCATGGTCAGATACTGGAGGCATGGGTTCCCTTTATCAACGCCTCGCACATAGTAGTGGTAAATGACGAGGTCGCGGATGACCTGTTCCGGGAATCTGTCATAAGGATGGCGGTGCCTCGGGAAATAGAGATGCGCGTCTATAGCGTCGGAGAGTTCTCCAAAAATCTCATCTACAAGAACTATATAATAACGAAAAGCGTGGTTTTGTTTAACAGTATAGACGATCTGTTGCGGGCATACAGGTTGGGCTTCAGATTTGACAGGTTAAATATAGGCAATGCTCATGATGATGGCTTTGTGTGCCAGCTGACGACATCTATATCTTTGAGCGAAAAGAGCTTGAATGATCTGGCGCTGCTTGCTGATTCAGGAGTCAATATAGAGATAAGAAGCGTCCCGAGAGATAGACCGATTGATTTTCTGGAGATGGTAAGTAAGTTTGATAATTTCTAACACAGCTTTCCGTTTAAACCCTGATCCCGATAAACAGGATTAGTCCCACTAAAAGGGATAAGCCCCGCTGTGCGGGATAAATGCGATAACGAAGCTGCTTTCTACGAGAAATCAACTTCTATCTTGCTAATGCGTTAACAAAATTATTTTCTGCCAGAAAAAACATAAAATAATTTCAACTTACTAAAGGCGTATCATGTGGTTGAATTTCCTTGAAGTGGCCCTTCTGGGCGGGGTTCTATGTCTGGACAGAGTGGTTCTACAGGCCATGATATCCAGGCCTGTTGTTGTCGGCCCTGTCATAGGAATGGCGCTTTCGGAACCGTTAACAGGGCTGATATTCGGGGCCTTCATAGAGTTGCTGTGGATCGACAGATCGCCAATGGGATTGTATGTTCCTCCCAACGATTCAATTGCCACCATACTGGCAACGGCGGGAGCCATACTGGCGGGGAGGGAATCGGGACATCCGCCCCGCGAACTTGTAGCGCTGGCCATTCTCCTCTTTCTCCCTTTCGGCATCCTTGCTCAAAAGATTGACGTATGGATAATAAAGACGAATGACAGACTTTCCCGGAGAGCCGTTGAATATGCCCGGCTGGGCGATATAAAACGGTTTGCAAGGACGCATATGCAGGGGCTTGTGAAGACATTTGTGGGTGCGTTTGTTATTATCCTTGTATGTCTGCCACCGGGAGTGGCGATTCTCAAATGGGCATTTCCCATCCTTCCGGAGAGAATGATGAAGGCCCTTTCATATACCTACTTCTTCATTCCCATTCTCGGTATCGCCGTGGCCCTGAACACCATCAAACTGCGTGGCACTGTCCCGGTATTCGCGGGGCTTTTCCTCCTTGCCACCCTGATTATAAAAACCTTTTAGACGGGAACTGCCGGCATGGCGAAAATGGCTGTAAATATTGAAACGCGCGATATGACGGCGGATGATATGGAGGATGTCCTGTCGATTGAATCGGTTTCCTTCCCCACACCTTGGTCAGAGGGCATGTTTCTGGAGGAGATGCAACACCCCTTCTGCCATGATCTTGTGGCTCTTCTGGAAGGGCAAATTGCCGGTTATATAAGTTTCGCGATAGTCTGCGACGAGATTCATCTCAGAAATCTCGCCGTGCATGAAAACTGGAAGAGGCGCGGGGTGGCTTCGGAACTGCTCTCAAAAATGGTAACAATCTCCTCCGGCAAAGGAGCCAGACATGGTACCTTGGAGGTAAGAAGATCGAATGTGCCCGCATTAGAGTTGTACAAAAGATTCGGCTTTGTGGTAGAAGGGGCAAGACATTCTTACTATTCCGAGACAGGTGAAGACGCCCTTATAATGTGGGCGGATTTTTAAAATAGACGGCTTTATTGAAAGTCCAAATCGAGAAGTTATGAAACCTGATACCTCCGCAACAGTCTTTTCTCAAAGAGAAACAACCAGAGGACATTTTCTGATGGTCTTAAAGGCATCCGCCTCCTTCAGGAAATCCCTTCCGGGGCAGTTTGTCATGGTGAGAATGACAGACAGCAATGCCCCCTTTCTTTCCAGACCATTCAGTATCTATTCCGTGCGTTCCCGTGGTGGTGACACATTTGTTGAGATCCTGTACAAAGTGGTGGGGAAGGGGACAGAGGTCTTTTCCAGACTGAAAGAAGGAGATGCCATGAACGTCCTGGGTCCGCTTGGGAGAGGATTTGACGTTCCTTCGATATGTAAGAAGATAGTCCTGATAGCCGGCGGAGTCGGGATAGCGCCACTTTCATTTCTGGCGGAGCGCTGTGAGAAAGAGACTAGCGGCGCGGAGATAATCTGCTATATGGGAGCGGGAAGTTCGGAAGCGCTTGCGGGTCTGGACAGGATTGAGGGGATCTGTTCTGTTGTGAAGATAAGTACGGATGATGGAAGCCGGGGACATTCCGGTCCGGTAACAGAGCTTTTCGGACACGACATGGATCTCTACGCGGATAATGATTCCCGGATATACTCCTGCGGTCCGACCCAAATGCTCAGAAGCCTGCACAAGTTATTGAAGGATCAGCCGGTTGCCTGCCAGGTTTCTCTTGAAGAACGTATGGCATGCGGTATCGGAGCCTGCCTCGGGTGTGTCGTTAAGACAAAATCCGATGGTCTGGTAAGGGTCTGCAAAGAAGGGCCGGTGTTTGACATCAACAGCGCAGATTTCAGTGAACATAACGGATAGTGATATGAAATTAAAAATGGGAGTTGATATAGGAGGCCTGACGCTTAAAAACCCGGTTATGACCGCGTCGGGCACATTCGGCTATGGTGAGGAATATTCCGATTATCTTGATCTTAATCGTCTGGGCGCCATCATTGTCAAGGGCCTGTCACTCGAACCGAGAGATGGGAATCAGCCGCCGAGGATTATAGAAACAGCTTCCGGAATGCTCAACGCTGTCGGTCTTCAGAATGTGGGTGTAAAGGCCTTTATTGATGACAAGCTACCATGTCTCCGCGGGATTGATTCCGCAATAATTGCAAATATATTCGGTGAAACCATCGAGGATTACGTGAGGGTCGCGGAGATTCTCAACGACGCCGAAGGGATAGCGGCGCTTGAGGTAAACATATCCTGTCCCAATGTCAAGAGGGGAGGGATCACTTTCGGCTCCGATCCTGCCCTCGCCGGAGAGGTTACAAGGGCGGTGAAGGGTGTTTCCCGTTTTCCCGTTATTGTGAAGCTTACACCGAACGTAACAGATATAACCCAGATTGCGAGAGCCGTCGAAGCTGCCGGCGCCGACGCGCTTTCTCTCATCAATACGATTACAGGAATGTCGGTAGATATAGAAAAGAGGGTATCGCATCTGGAAAATGTCACAGGCGGCCTGTCCGGCCCGGCGATAAAACCGGTCGCGCTCAGGATGGTGTGGGAAGTGGTGAACGCTGTCTCCATACCGGTGATAGGCGTGGGTGGAATAATGAGCGCCCGCGATGCCCTTGAATTTCTCATTGTGGGTGCAAAAGCGGTCCAGGTGGGAACGGCAAACTTTCTTAACCCGGGTGTGACTGCTGATATTATTGATGACATGGAAAGGTACATGTCGGAGAAGGGCATTGACGACATAAACGACCTGATCGGGACGCTCAAGATATAACAATTACCTGTTTTCCATCTGGAAAGCCCTTCCCATTTTTCATAATTAAGAGAGAAAAAATAGAACCGGAGTTATTACAATGGCAACAGCGGTTGAATACGATGTGGTGATAATAGGAGCCGGTCCCGGTGGATATGTTGCCGGTATCAGGGCCGCTCAGCTGGGTCTGAAGGTCTGTGTTATCGAAAGAGACACCCCTGGCGGTGTTTGCGTGAGCCGTGGATGTATCCCAACGAAAAACCTCATTCACTATGCGGGCATTTTTCATTCTCGTCTTGAGCTGGAAAAGATGGGGCTTACCGTTGATTCTAAAAAGTTTGATTACGGATATGTGCACGATCAATCAAGGGCAGCAGTCCGGTCTCTGGTCAAAGGTGTCGAGTATCTACTGAAAAAAAACAAGGTTGATCATATCCAGGGTACCGCCGAAATCGTTTCAAGAAACGGGGTGATGCTTGAAGATCAAACTGAAATCACAGGGAAAAACATTGTAATTGCCACGGGATCTCGCCCTTCGCAGATAAAAGGGTTCGAGTTTGATGAGAAACAGGTACTTTCTTCGGATGGAATCCTTTCTCTCAAAGAACTGCCAGACAGCCTGATCATACTTGGAGCGGGTGCCATCGGATGCGAGTTTGCCTACATCATGAATACATTCGGAGTAAAGGTACACCTGATAGAGATGGAGAAACATATTCTGCCCATTGAAGATGCAAGGACAGTGGCCGTTCTCGAAAGGTCCTTTAAGGATAACGGCATCGATGTAATTACCGGGGCACGGGCGAATTCTCTGGAAAAGGTGTCCGGAAAAGTAACGGTTACCCTTACGGAAAAAGATTACAACTCAAGGAAAATAGAGGCTGAAAAGGTTTTATGTGTGTTCGGGCGGACTCCGAATACCGATAAAATAGGTCTTGAGAACATCGGGCTGAAAACCGATAAGGGCTACATCACGGTGGGCGATTATTACCAGACACAGGTCGAGGGAGTGTATGCCATCGGTGATGTGGTGAAAACGCCACTTCTGGCCCATGTCGCTTCAAAGGAAGGTGAGATTGTCAGTGAGTATATTGCCGGGCGTACACCTCGACCTCGAATTGATCTGAATGAGATACCGTCAGCTATCTATTGTGAGCCTCAACTGGCAAGCTTTGGCCTGAGAGAAAACCAGGCAAAGGAACAAAACATCCCATACAAAAAGGCTATCTATCCGTACAGGGGAGTGGGTAAGGCTGTTGCAATCGGTAAAACCGACGGAATGGTGAAAACTCTATATGATCCTGAGACACATGAGATTTTAGGCGCCCATATTGTGGGGTATGATGCTACGGAACTGATCCATGAGATTCTTCTGGCCAAAACTGGAGGATTGTTGCCCGAAAAGATTGCAGAGATGATTCACGCGCACCCGACCATGTCCGAGGTGGTGATGGAGCAGATGCGCGCGGTGGATGGTCAGCCGATTCATATGTAGGATTTAATTAAGGAAGTCCCTGTATCCTCACAGCCTGTTTTCCATAACCAGGCGAGCGAAGATTCGGCCCCTGACTTGATCTGATCCCTTTTACATCAGCCAGCGTTTTTTCATCAGCAGATAGGCGAAGAAAAAGGTTACGAGTCCGAATGCAAGCAAATACATCCATTCCAGAGGTAGATTTGATATTCCGCCCTCCTCCAAGAGGATTGATTTAACCGGCTCATAAAACTGGTAGGAAGGTAAAAAAGG
>CAZSYH010000080.1:0-7122 GCA_964610735.1 uncultured Syntrophaceae bacterium
CAGGATATAAAAATATGTACGAAATTACAGTAAGAAAAACATTTTCCGCCGCGCATACTTTGGATATAGGCGGCAAACGCGAAGACCTCCACGGGCACAATTTCAGAGTTGAAGCCACGGTCGCATCCGAAGAATTGGATACAGATGGTCTTGTCATGGATTTCAGGGTGTTAAAAAAATGGGTGAATGAAATCCTTGAAGATCTGGATCATACGTTCCTCAACAATCTTCCTGCTTTCAAAAACACATCGCCTACATCGGAAAACATTGCCAGATTTATATATAACAGGCTGGAAGATAATACATCTATAATGGGGTTGAAGATATCCCGTATCGCGGTATGGGAATCTGAAAATTCGAAGGCGGTATATACAAAGAACCACTCAGGCTCATAAAGATAAAGACATATATGAAAATGGTAGATGTACAGAATCTCAAGGATCACAGGAATATAGATATACAAAAAGTAGGCGTGAAGGGGATAAAATACCCAATCATAGTCCTCGACAAGGCAAACGGGACACAGCACGTCAATGCCACTATAAATATGTACGTCAATCTTCCACACCGTTTCAAGGGGACGCACATGAGCCGTTTCGTCGAGATCCTGAATGAGTATCGGGGTCAGATCAACATAAAGACCTTTCAGAAAATCCTGCGCAAGATGAAGGAAAAACTCAACGCCGAATCCGCCCACATAGAGATAAGATTTCCATACTTCGTGGAAAAAACCGCGCCTGTCTCGAACGCAAAAAGCCTTATGGAATACCAGTGCTCTCTATGCGGTGAGAATAACATTGAAAAGAATGATTTTCTCGTCGGCATCACCGTCCCGGTCACAACGGTGTGTCCCTGTTCAAAGGAAATAAGCGACATGGGCGCGCACAATCAGAGAAGTGTCGTAAGGCTCAAACTGAGATTTAAAAAATTTTTCTGGATAGAAGACATCATCCGGCTGGTGGAGGAATCGGCGAGCAGCGAGATTTTTTCACTCCTCAAAAGGGCGGATGAAAAATACGTCACGGAGATGGCATATCAAAATCCGATGTTTGTGGAAGATGTTGTAAGGGCCGTTGCGGAAAAGATCAACAAGAATCAGAACTTCACATGGTACAGCGTGGAAGCGGAAAACATGGAAAGCATACACAATCACAACGCCTATGCCTATATAGAAAAGGCTGAAGGCTGAAGGCTGAAGGCTGAAGGCTATAAGCCTTTTAATCTTTGTTCTGTCACTATCGGCCTACAGGCTATCCCCTGCATTCACACCTGTCAGTTCATAAACCTTCAGGGCCCCCATTGTGGTGTCACTTACAGCTACTTCCCGTGTATCCAGATGGGCCCTGACTGCGTGCAGGGTTCTATCACTGATCAGGATGCTGTTGGGATAAGCCTTTGTGAATTCCTGCAGTTTGAATACGGTATTGACCGAATCACCTATAACGGTATAGTCCATTTTTTTGTCAAAACCGATATTTCCCACAACTACTTCTCCGGTATGAACACTTATGCCAACAGTCACTGAATCACCTGTCTCTTTCAACCAGTAATCGTTCACCTCGGCGATGGATTCCTTCATTTCGAACGCTGCCGCAACAGCATTATCGGCATCCTGCATACTTGAAACCGGAGCACCAAAGATTGCCAGAAAACCGTCACCGAGATATTTATCAACGATACCGTGGTTTTTGAACACGATCCCTCCCATAACGGAGAAAAACCGGTTGAGCATAAGGACTGTTTTCTGCGGTCCCAACTTCTGTGCAAGCAGAGAAAATCCCCTGATATCGATATTGATCAGCGTGAGCATTCTGAATTCCTCAACCACAAGTTGTCCCGTTTCGGCGCCATGGATAATCCTGTCCACCACCTCTTTGGGAACAAACTTCTGGAAGATATTCCGTATCTCCCGCTCATTCTCAGCCATAGACAGGGTCTCGTTGTACAGGTTGGCATTCTCTATTGCTACGCTGACCGAAGACGCAATCGATTGCAGCAATTGTTTGTCACTGGAATCAAAGTCACCGTCCTTTTTGTTGAACACTTCGATAACCCCCGCAACCTTGCCCTGCGATATCATGGGCACACACAGGACAGCCTTCGTATGGAAACCGGTAACCTTATCCACATCGGGATAAAAGAGGGGAGATTTAAGAACATCATTCACTATCACCGCATCACCCCGGGCCGCTACGTAACCGGCAATTCCCTGACCTATTTTTATCCTGAAATCCTTCAGGTTTTGTATGTCAATATTCAGAGCAACAGTGAACTCAAGCCCATCCTCACGCATGAGGAGCAGAGAGCCGGCCTCCACATTTATAACCGCACTGATCATGTCCATGGTGTACCCGAGAACTTTGTCTATATCAAAAGTGGAAGATGCAAGGGCGCTTCCGATCTGTTTCAACGCGTCCAGTTCCCGATCCCGTCTGACGACATAATCGTCAAGCCTGTTCCTCTCTATCGCGAGAGAAAGGGCATCCACCATCCTCTCTATAAGTTCCTGTTGTTCATAAAAGAGATCAGGTCCATCTCCTGAGCACAAAGCCAGGATTCCCGTAACACCTGCACCCCTCTTCAAAGGAAGGAGTGCGCTGGTGTTGCTCCCGGCAAGAATTTCCTTTTCGCTCGCATGCTCAAGCGAGGAGATACCCCCCACAATTAGCGTAACTCCCTGCCTCAAAACCTTGTCAAAAATTGACCCCTTACAGGAATAATAGGCGCCTTTTGACAGGTTAACAGGACTGGCAGACATAAAATCAAGGATTCTTATATTGTCAGGCCTGGTGTCATCCTTCACCAGAATAATTGCGAGGTCAAACGAAGACACCAATTGTATCTCACCCAGTATAACACTCAAAAGCTCTTCATCCTTAAGACCGGAATTGACAGCCTGGATAACCTTCTGCATGGATCCTAGATGGGATGCGTTTTCCTTTTTTTCCTTCAGGAGACGCAGATTCTCATAGGTGAATGAAGCGTTGCCTAGAAAGGGCCCCAGTATCTCCACGTCTTCGCTGGTAAAAGGAGCTGTATTGTTTTTCCTGGAAATTGTAAGCACTCCAATGACATCCCTGATAGTCTTAAATGGCATGCATACAAAGGATTTTGTCCCGTACTGCTGGCGGTTTCCCCTGCCAAAACGGCTGTCTTTCTCAATATCCTCAACGATAAGGGGCGATTTGTTGATAACCGCATACTTGGCAACGCTGTTGGAAAAATCTATCCTGTCACCCAGCTTGAGGTGTTCTCCAAGACCGATGGCAGCCTTCACAACAAACGTCTTTCGGTGCGGATGTTCAAGGATCAATACGGAACCAATATCCGCATTCGCCAGCTTCAGGGCTCTCTCCAGGGTAATATACAGGATCTCATCGGGATCAAAGGTCACATAACAGAGATCCGAAAGCTCTTTAATGACTGATATCTCCAAGACCTTTCGCTGTAGCTGTCCGAATGTCGCTCCAAACTGATTCTTCAGGGCGCCGAAAGTCTGGACAATATTGTTAATTTCGTCCTGGCCCTTCCGCGGTTGATCGACAAAGAACTCCGACTCAATCTTCCCCGAAATCTCTTTGGATATCATTGCTATCCTGTCAAATATCCTGCGGAGCATGCTGAAACCGAGCAGTGAGAAAATCAGAAAAAGGACAAAAAAGAGAGGAACATACTTGTCCGTCAAAATATCATACTTGACGCCGAAGAAGATAAATCCACCTGCAGGAAACAAGAAAAAGAGGGCAAAAATAATGTTCATCCAGTGATATAGCCTTCTGTCCCCTGAAAACAATTTATTCAAATATTCCATTAATTTCATCTCTTTATCCTATCAAGTAAAAAATGTTAAATAAACACAGTAAGTTTTCACAAAATCAGACTACCTCAAAAGATATATCCATGCAACCTTCAATAATGTATCATAAAAACAGCTCCATGACCGCCTCCGCCATAAACCTGTATCCCTCAGAAACCGGATGCACCCGATCAGCCTGAACCAGGTCATCAAACCGGGAACCTTCTGATATTCTACCCTCCCAGTACACGTGTACCTTTGCCAGAGGCAACCGGTGCAGGTCGGCCAGTTCTTCAAGCTGGTCATAATACTTTTTTACGTGTTTGTTATCCTTCCTGTTCTCAAGACACACCGATGTCACGAGGACAATCTCAGAGGCTGTATTCTCCCTTATTTCCTTTATAATTATTTCGATGTTGCTTCTAAACTCTTCTGGCGTGTATCCGGAGAATGCATCGTTAAGACCGAACTGCACAAAAACGCAATCCGGATTGCGGTACAGAACGTCTCTCTGCAACCTGTGCAGTCCATCCCGCGCGGTGCCTGCCGGCATCCCGCAATTTATCAAGCTGAACCTGGCATCCGGAAATTCTTCGCCAATCATCTCGCCCAGAAAATCCAGGTATCCTTTATCCACCATCCACCCGTATGTAAGAGAATCACCCAGAGCCACCATGATAACGGGAACACCTGACAGGAGCTTTTTTATTGTGTTTACCGGTTTTATATTCTGTCCCATTTCAACGGCTGTTGGTAGCTATATTGCCGGGATTTGTCAAGAATATTCGTAACCCCGACTCGTCGGGGTTACGAATAAAGACTCTGAGGAGTGTCTCAAATCTTTTAGGTTTCGAGTTGAAAATTCTGAAAGGATGCTTTATACTCGGCACGTCTTATCATAAGGGCAGAGAGCATACCACAGGACAGGACATATATGAGCATCTTCCAATCAAAGAAAGATCCGGGCAGCAAAGCGGTAACAGCACAGATAACGGAGCTTGAAGAAAAGCTCAATCTCAGCAAGGCATTGCAGGATATAACCAATCGTATCCATTCCGCCATCAACCTGAAAGATATTCTTATCGACCTGAGAAATGACATCCTCGCCCTTTTTAACGCCCACTCCATTACCATCTACGTTACAGACAGGACAAAAAACGAGATATACTCGATGTTCCTGGCAGGTTCCGAATTGAAGGAAATCAGGTTGCCCATAGACAACAGAAGCGTAGCGGGATACGTGGCCAACAACGGAAAAATTGCTAATATAGCCAACGCCTATAGTAGCAACGAGCTGCAAGACATATCTCCTGAGCTTCATTTTGACTCCAGCTGGGACAAAAAATCAGGATTCAAGACCACCCAGATACTGGCCGTACCGATCCTGCATAAGGACGTTCTGATGGGTGTTGTCCAGATCCTGAACAGAAAGGACGGGGGAAGATTCACCGGAGAGGACCAGAATTTCCTCAAGGAAATAGCCAATGTCCTTGGAACCGCTTTTTACAATCAGGAAAGAATTGGCCGAAAGAGAAAGTCCAGGTTCGATTACCTGCTAACCCATAGCCTGATGACGGAAGAAGATCTGGACAAAGCCTGGGTGGAAACGAAAAAGAACAGGGAAACAGTCGAATTCTACCTGATGAGAGAATTGAAGATATCGAAGGACGACATTGGTAGATCGCTGGAAGAATTCTATGACTGCCGCTTTGTCCCTTTCGACAACAAATATCCGATTCCTTTCGATCTCCTGAAAAACCTGAAAGAGGAATACCTGCGCCGTGAGCTGTGGGTTCCCCTGGAGAAAAAGGATGGCAAGATACGGATTATTATAGACGATCCTAGCAACGTCCTAAAACAGGATATGATCGAGGCTCTGCTGAGGACAAGGGCGGTGGAATATAGTGTCGCCTTTTATGATGATATACTGAAATTCATCAACCATTTCTACCAGGCGGGAGAAAGTGTTGATTCGATCTCTGATATCATCGGAAGACTCGACACCGAAGATGATCTTGAAGAGGAAGAAAACGAAATAACTGAATCGGACAGCGCCATAATGCAACTGGTTAATCGGATAATCAACGATGCCTATATACGTAACGCCTCGGATATTCATGTAGAACCAAACATTACTAAGAAGAACGTTGAGGTAAGATATAGAGTAGATGGCGCTCTGGCAACGTACCAGACGGTCCCCTTTAACTACAGATCAGCCCTGGTCTCAAGAATCAAAATTATGTCGAATCTTGACATCACGGAGCGGAGAATCCCGCAGGACGGAAAGATAAAGTTCAGGCGTTCGAAGGGAGATGAAATAGAACTGCGCGTGGCTACAGTCCCCACGCAGGGGGGCGTCGAAGACGTGGTTATGCGTATCCTGGCCAGCGGAGGAGAGGTTATGCGGCTGGAGGATATGGCCCTGTCCCCCCGCAATTACGAATGCCTCTCGGAATTGCTTGAAAAACCCTATGGCATGATCCTCGCTGTAGGTCCCACAGGATCCGGAAAAACGACAGCGCTCCACTCCGCGCTGCACAAGATAAACAGGCCGGAGACCAAGATCTGGACAGCGGAAGATCCCGTGGAAATCTCGCAGTACGGTCTAAGGCAGGTACAGGTCAATTCAAAGATCGGCTTCGATTTTGCCCACGCTATGCGTGCATTTCTCAGGGCCGACCCGGATGTCATCATGGTGGGAGAAATGAGGGATTACGAAACCGCGAAGATAGCGGTAGAGGCGTCTCTCACCGGGCACCTGGTCTTCAGCACCCTCCACACGAACAGTGCCCCTGAAACGATCGTACGACTGCTTGATATGGGCATCGACCCCCTTAATTTCGCGGATTCGCTCCTGGGTATACTGGCCCAGAGGCTGGTAAGAACTCTGTGCAAAAAATGCAAGGAGGAGTACCACCCGCCAAAAGAGGAATACGATGAGCTGGCGGTAATTTACGGAGAAGAGCTGTTTTCCAGACTGAATGTACCATACAGCGACGACTTCAAACTATTCAGGGCCAAAGGTTGCGGTGCATGCGGCAAGACAGGATACAAGGGAAGAGTGGGAGTCCACGAACTCCTTGTCGCAACGGATGAAATCAAGCGGCTCATACAGAAACATGAAAATGTGGAGACAATACGGGACATGGCAGCCTCACAGGGTATGACAACACTGCTGCAGGATGGAATAGCCAAGGTCATAGCGGGTCACACGGACTTCGGCCAGGTACGCAGGGTGTGCATAAAATAGATTCTTAGTTTCCAGTTCAAGGTTCAAAGATTATTGAAGCTCCCCGAAACAAGTTGCGGGGAATCTCCGATTGTTT
>CAZSYH010000081.1:0-7110 GCA_964610735.1 uncultured Syntrophaceae bacterium
TTTCTGCACCTTGCCGCGACTGGCCGTAAGCAGCGTCCTTTCGGTATAGGCCACACCTTTGAAACGAAGCGCTTCCGGACAGTTGTCGCCTTCAGAAGATTCCTCCAGCTTGGCCACGGAACCTATGATTGCCCCTGTTAGATACGGATGAGAACTGAACGACTGAAGATGCCTTGTCAACACCCCGGAAATCCGTTCTTTGTTATCTCCGAACCTTCTGGCCAGAGGAATCAGGGAATATGCGAAACCTACATTCTGCATTCTTCGGAAATTCCACGAAGATTGAACAAACAGAGACCTGAGGAATATCTCTATCAGGTCACTCCTCTTCATTTTACGATACCCCCTGTTTTCCCGGAAACCTTCATCTTTAAAATTTCTGAAGGCACACTATTACCCCTCA
This sequence comes from uncultured Syntrophaceae bacterium, assembly GCA_964610735.1. Taxonomy (GTDB): domain Bacteria; phylum Desulfobacterota; class Syntrophia; order Syntrophales; family UBA2210; genus UBA2210. The sequence continues at coordinate 404 of CAZSYH010000081.1, forward strand.
GGACGAAATACAAGTAACATGTTTGACACATTCGGTCAATTGTCAAGAGAACACGCCAGGGGGAGTTATTTTTATATTGACACGATATATTTTATCTGTTAGGAAGCGCTCCAGTTTGTTCGGAACATCTGCAATGATCGGGGCGTCACGACACGACGGCCCGATTTTTTTGTCCGATACATACTCAATCAAAAAAAGGGGGAGTGATACCCATGCTTTGCCAAACCGTCAAGAAGGGTTTTGAATGCGTCTTTATGACCAGAAAAGGGTGTAGTTTTAATGGGGGCAGTTGCCATCCAGTCATTGACAAGTGTGAAGGATGCAGTAAGTGCATTGAATATTCTGCCGTCAAATATTGCATAGTTTACCCTGATCCCGCAGGGAAGTGGGCCATGGGAGGGTGTCCATCAGCGACACACATAGAAAAGGGGGTTAAAGAAGCAGCCCAAAAGATCAATCCGTTGAAGGCATCAAAGAGAGGTTCGAAAAGATAGTCCCCGCAGAAAAATTTTACGGCAGGCTTTGATTGAAGAGCTTTATAATATAAACGAAGGCCGGCTAAAGCTAATACCTTTAACCGGCCTTTTTGCGCGCATTCTGGATGGTTCTGACGTTCAACCGACAATCTCTTTTATTTCCTTTAATCTCTTTTTGATGTCAATCAGCCTGCCACTTTCATCAGCAGACCTGTTTCCTCCCCTATTTATATCAGTCAATTTTTTTCTGGCCCCGGCTATGGTGAACATCTCTCCATACAGCAGGTTTTTGATTGTCAGTAATTGTTCCACGTCTTTTTTCCTGTAAAGGCGCTGATCTGATCTCGTTCGCTCAGGCCTCACAGTCCTGAACTCCGACTCCCAGTATCTGACAACGTAAGGCTCCACACCCAGTATTTTGCTTACCTCACCAATACGGAAATAATTCTTATCAGGAATACCCATAATAGAGAACCCGCGAATCAAGGGCAAGAATCCGGCACAAGTCGACCTTTCAGCCAATCAGTCATTTAAAGATTTCTTCAACACCTGACTTGATTTAAAGGTCAAGACCTTTCTGGCCGATATTTTCATCTCTTCGCCTGTCTGAGGGTTTCTCCCTCTGCGGGCTGCCTTTTCTTTGATATTTAATTTACCGAACCCGGAAATCTTTACATCCTCGCCTCCGGCAAGGGTTTCTTTTATGATATCAAACACCGACTCTACAAAGCGGGCAGAATCGCTCTTTGAGATACCCATCCTTTCATGGACATTCCTTATGATATCAGCCTTCGTCATTTTCCCCTCCCTGGTTTGATGTCATTTAAACTCCCATTCCTCTGATCTTCGCGCCCGTGTGTCTTACTATCCTTTTCACGAGTCTGTCGTGTACCTCATTAACTTCATCGTCCGTCAGGGTCCTTGTGGCCGAACGATACATAAACCTCACGGCCAGACTTTTCATCCCGTCAGAAACCCCTTCTCCGACATATACATCAAATATACCCATATATTCAAGCAAATTCTCCTTTTTTTCGAGAGCAAGATCCAATATGTATCCCCCTTCAACCGCTCCATCTATCACAAACGCGACATCTCTCGAAATGGATGGAAACTTCGGGATATCCCTGTAGATCATTTCCTCGCGCGGCAGGGAAACAATTGTCTGGAGGTCAAGTTCGAAAACCACGGCCATCGCCTTTATATCCATTTTATCAAGGACATCGGGATGAACATCACCTAAAAATCCAATGACCTTGTCGCCGAGCATAACATTACAGGACCTTCCGGGATGGAGGAATGGCCGGTCGCAATCGGATTTGAACCGTATATCTCGAACCCTAAGAGCGTCTAACAGATTTTCTACGCATCCCTTAAGGTCATAGAAATCGGAATGCAACCCGTCATCAAAGTGCCACAACCTGTCATATCTGGGGCCGGTGACAAGGCCACCCACTCTCTCATTCTCCACGGGCAGTTCTTCGTTAATATCTGTAAACACCGTCCCCATCTCAAATATCCTGAGATCATGATTACCGGCACTGATGTTTTTTCTCATCGTCTCCAGAAGACCATATACAAGACCGGTCCTCATGGCGGACATGTCTTCACCGAGGGGATCTTCAAGCTTTATCAACCTGCGCCCCTCATCATCCTTGCTCAGACCGAGGATGTCCGCCGCCGCCGGGGTTGTGAAACTATAATTTATAACCTCTGAATAACCGTAGCCGTTAAATATGGTCCTTATTCTGTCTTCCAGTGTTCTTTTGTCGTTCGGCGTTCCCGTTCCGGCTGAAAGCCCCGGCAGAGATGCAGGAATGCCCTCGTAACCATGAATCCTTGCTATCTCCTCAGTCAAGTCTATCTCCCTTGAGATGTCCACCCTGAAGGTGGGTGGTGTCACAAGATATTTTCCCTCCCTGCTTTCCCTCACTGTCATCTCAAGTCCCTCAAGGATGTCTTTCATCTCTCCCGCGCCAATATGTGTGCCCAGAATCCTGTTCACCCTTTCCGGTCGCATGGGTATGTCCCTTGCCGTTTTTATCTTCCGGGGATATTCATCGATATAACCCCTGCATATGTAGCCCCCCGACAGATCGGCTATCAGTTGAGCGGCTCTGTTGAGGGCATTTACAACCCCTTCAGGGTCTATTCCCCTCTCAAAGCGAAAGGCCGCTTCTGTAGCCATTCCCAGAGATCTTGCAGACTTGCGGATAGAGGAAGGGTTGAAATAGGCGCTTTCAAGGAGGATATCTTTCGTGTCATCCTCCACCTCGGAATTGAGCCCGCCCATTATGCCGGCAACCGCGACCGGTTTGGCCCCGTCACATATCATAAGTGTATCGGCGCTCAACGTCCTTGTCTTTTCGTCCAGGGAAACAAACTCCTCCCCTTCCGTCGCGCCCCTCACAACGATTCTTTCCTCTTCCAGAAATCTAAAATCAAAGGCATGCAACGGTTGGCCGCATTCCATCATGACAAAATTCGTCACATCAACAACATTATTAATCGCGCGCAATCCTACTGCTTCAAGTCTCATGCGCATCCATGCAGGGGAAGGCCTTATTTCAATATTCTTTATGAGTCTGGCAGTATATCTGGGGCACAGGTTGGAATCGAGTATTTTAACAGAAGTAAGGGCGCCTGTAGTCTCTCCCTTCTCTTCGAATTCTGTATCAGGATACCTTACTTTCCCCCCCGTCACAGCCGCGATCTCTCTTGCTATACCTATCACGCTCAGACAATCGGACCGGTTCGGGGTAATGGATATCTCAAGCGCGACATCTTCCAGATCAAGGGCCACGGCCAGATCCTCACCAGGAATGAGATTATCGGGCAGCATCATGATACCTGTTGCATCTTCGCCTATCCCCAGTTCCTCTTCGGAGCACAGCATCCCCTCGGATGCCTCTCCCCGCAACCGGGAGCTTTTTATCGTGTATCCACCCGGTATCACCGCTCCTACTTTCGCGAATGGAACGATATCGCCCGCTCTTATGTTTTTTGCGCCGCACACCACAGGAAAGGTCTGTTCGCCGGTTGAAACCTCACACAGTGAAAGCTTATCGGCATTGGGATGGGGCTTGACGGAAAGTATCTTCGCGACAACTACGCTGGAAAAACCGGGGCTTATTTTGTTTACGGAATCAACCTCCAGACCGGCCATCGTCAACTTGCCAGCAATCTCCTCCGGGGTCAGTTCTATATCGATATAATCCCTCAACCACTTGAGACTGAGTAACATGTATATTCACCACCACTAATTAAGATGACTTTGTAAATACCAATTTACCGGGGCTGAGCTCCGCCGCACCTCTTCGCCACCGCGGTGTACAGGTTAAGCTCTTAAGCCTTTAAGATTATTTACTTTGCCATCTAGATTTGATTTTTTGCGAACGCACCAATTAAAAAAGACTAAAACTGTTCCAGGAACTTCCGGTCATTCTCGAAAAACAGACGAATATCCGATATCCCGTATTTGAGCATCGCGATCCTCTCCACGCCGAGGCCAAAGGCAAAACCTGAAATTTTTTCGGTATCATAGTGTACAGTCTTAAAGACTTCAGGATCAACCATCCCGCATCCGAGAATCTCTATCCATCCGCTGTGGCCGCACACCCGGCAGCCGGAACCCCCGCACATCACGCACTGTATGTCAACCTCCGCGCTCGGTTCTGTAAAGGGAAAAAAGCTGGGACGAAACCTTAACAGGGTATCTCTACCAAACATCTGCCGGAGAAAAAATGTCAGGGTTCCTTTAAGGTCCCCGAACGTGATGTTCTCATCAACCAGCAATCCCTCAACCTGATGAAACATAGGTGTATGCGAAATATCGGAATCGGGTCTGTAGACCTTGCCAGGTGAAATGATTCTCACAGGGGGAGATTGTTCTTCCATCGTCCTGATCTGGACGGGAGATGTATGGGTACGAAGAACAACGTTGTCGGTTACATAGAACGTGTCATGTATATCCCTGGCGGGATGATCTTCCGGGATATTTAGGGCCTCAAAATTGTAATAAGTCAATTCCACCTCGGGTCCCTCCACTACGGAGAATCCCAAGGTTGCAAAGATGTCACATATCTCACCCTCCACCCGTGTGACGGGATGGACCTTCCCATATCGCAGACCTCTTCCGGGAAGGGTGACGTCGATCCGACCCTCACGCAGGGCCTTGCTTTTATCGCCGGATTCTATATCCTCCAAGGCCCTCTCTATCTTTTCCAGCAAGGATTTTTTTATGTCGTTGGAAAGCTTGCCGAGGATGGGTTTCTTCTCGGGCGCTACATCCTTCAAACCCCGGAGGAGATCAGTGAGAAGTCCCTTCCTTCCAAGGTATCTGGTTTTTATTCCAAGAAACCCCTCTCTGGTCTTTGCTGAATTTATTTCATCATCAGCCCCTTTCCGCAGATTTTCGAGAGCTTCTTTCACGTAATTTACTCGCCTTTCGCCATACCGGCAATCCTTGAAAATGCCCCGGGATTATTGACGGCAAGTTCCGCAAGTATCTTCCTGTCCAGATCAACCCCCGCATTCTTTATCCCGCTTATGAGTCTGCTGTAAGAGATGCCATTCAGACGGGCGGCGGCATTTATTCTCGCGATCCAGAGCTTTCTAAAATCCCGCTTCCTTACCCTGCGATCCCTGTAGGAGTACTTCATCGCCCTTTCAACGGCTTCGGTAGCGGTCCTGTACAACCTGCTCCTCGCCCCGAAATACCCCTTTGCGAGCTTCAGCACCCCTCTTCTCTTCTTTCTAGCGTGTATACTTCTCTTTACTCGTGACATATATATCTCCCTGAAACTATTTTACATATAAGGAATAAGCTTCTTGATTCCATTCATATCGCTCTTATCAATGAGATCCGATTTCCTTAGGCTTCTCTTCCTTTTGGTCGTCTTCTTGGTCAGGATATGGCTGGAATATGCCTTGCTCCTCTTTACCTTCCCCGTCGCGGTAAGGCTGAATCGCTTGGCCGCTCCCCTGTGTGTTTTTATCTTCGGCATTTTATCACTCCCGGTTTTATTATGAAAATTGTTACTTCTTCGGAGGGGATAACACCATTATCATGTTTTTCCCCTCGCGTTTGGGAAACTGGTCAACAACACATATATCGCCCAGTCTGTTTTTAATATCCTCCATTGTCTGTCTTCCCTTATCAGCATAGACGATCTCCCTTCCCCTGAACATCATTGTTATCTTAACCTTGTTGTTCTGTTCGAGGAAGCGTTGTATATGTCGAAGTTTTACCTGCAGATCGTGTTCTTCCGTCTTCGGTCTTATGCGAATTTCCTTCAGCTGGACTGTGCTCTGGGTCTTTTTTAACCCGTGAGACTTCTTGCTCTGCTGATACAGGTGTTTTCCGTAATCCATGATCCGGCAAACCGGAGGCGAGGAATTCGGGGCCACCTCAACCAGATCCAGATCCTGTTTTTCCGCCTCCGCCAAAGCATCGGCAAGGGATATTATCCCCAGTTGCTGCCCATCAGAACTGACTACTCTCACCTTGTCAACCCTGATCTCACTGTTGATTCTCAAATGTGTAACTATGTGTCACCTCCTGGATTTTAGCAGAAAAGCGGTATTGAACACATTTTTATTCATATTTGTCGCGCTTTTCATCCACAATGGAAACAAAATCACTGACGCTCACGGAACCAAGATTCTTGCCGTCCCGCTGTCTGGGTGAAATCGTGCCAGATTCCACTTCCCTGTCGCCTATGACCAGCATATAGGGAACCTTCTGCATCTGTCCTTCCCTTATCTTATATCCGAGCTTCTCGTTTCTGAAATCTTTTTCGCAGCGTACTCCCGCATCCATAAGCCGGCTGTAAACCTCCTCGCCGTGAGGAATATGCCTGTCGGTCACGGTCAGGATGCTCGCCTGCACGGGAGACAACCATACTGGAAAGGCCCCCGCGTAATGCTCAATCAGGATTCCCATGAACCGCTCTATAGCTCCAAGGATAACCCTGTGGAGCATAACAGGCCTGTGCTTCTCTCCGTCCGGCCCGGCATATGATAAATCGAACCTCTCAGGAAGGGCAAAATCACACTGTATGGTGGCACACTGCCACTTTCTCCCGAGGGCGTCTCTCAGCTTGAAATCTATCTTGGGGCCGTAAAACGCGCCGTCCCCTTCATTAATATCATACACCATGTTATTATCTTCAAGCGCCTGCCTCAGCGCGTCAGTTGCCAGCTTCCAGTCTTCATTAGATCCTATAGAGT
>CAZSYH010000082.1:0-6903 GCA_964610735.1 uncultured Syntrophaceae bacterium
AACCGAAACGTATTGTTCTGAAACCCGCTCGGAACATCAATCTGCTCAGAGGTGCGTCTATCTCTCTCAGATGAAGACCGTTGGGACAATGAAAGGTGCAGCCCAGCCCTCTCCTCAATACTTCCTCCAGCATTGGTGTCACGCGTCTTTCCCGGTCAACGAGGAGGGCGTCGTCATAAAAAGGGAAGTTTCTGACGCCGAACGTCCTGTTCCAGAACTCTATTTCGTCAACAACCCTTATGGGGTCTCTGGTTCTAAAGCCATCGTTCAGGAGGTGTGAGGCGCAGTAGGAACAGTTGAAAGGACACCCCCTTGACGTCATGACGGGAACGTGGTCTGTGTACGAGAGAAGGTCAAAAGCGGGATAGGGATATGAATCTAGATCGTCCTTATCCGGAAGGAACTGCAGATCATCATTAAGGAGATCTTTTAAGATTTTTGCAAGGGCCTTTTCCCCTTCTCCTTTCACCACAATATCGGCGCCGGAGTGTCTTGCCGCGTGTTCTCCGCAAAGGGTGGCATAGTTTCCTCCCAGAACAACCGGTACTTGGGGAATCACGCGCCGGAGAATATCTATGGCCTCAAAGACACCCGGGTACCAGTAGGTCATCATGGATGTTACAAATACCGCGTCCGGTTTCTTCACACTCAGTAGATTATTTTCGAACATGTGGGGGGTTATGCCATACCGGCCGTATCTTCTCGGGAAATCCTTCAATGCCTTCGGTTTCGGGATGGCTTCTTTGAAGAAACTGCCCCGTCCTGACGAAAGTCTCTTTGGAGCCTTTGTCCCATTCTCCCGTCCCAGACCGGGGTGAAAAGGATCCAGACAGTCGATCAGGTCCACATCATATCCATTCTTTTTCAGGGTGGATGAGAGATACAGAAGACCAGCCGGCTTGGCCCAGAGGTCATAAGCCGCAAAATCATGTATCCATGGATTTATCAGGAGAATCCTTCTTCGCATGATGCTTTGAGTATATGAAGCCCTTTCCAAAATCAAGAGGATCTTAAAATACGTTGATGTTTTTCCTCTCATCTGATACATCAGTGAAAAATTCAGGGGAAACTATTTTACTGTTTAAAGGAGGTAGAAAACCATGAAAATCGGTTGGATAGGCACGGGTGTCATGGGCTTCTCAATGGCGGGACACGTCCAGGACGGGGGACACGATCTCTACCTGTATAACAGGACACAAAAGAAGACGGAAGGGCTTGTAAAGAGAGGCGGGTATTGGTGCGCTTCCCCGGCTGAAGTTGCCCGCAACGCCGAGATTGTCTTCACGATAGTCGGTCATCCGCGGGATGTGGAGGAAGTATATCTTGGCGAAGAGGGAATAATATCTGCCGGGGGTATGTGTCATACGGTTGTGGATATGACAACAAGCAGCCCGCAACTGGCGCTTAGAATAGCCGAAGAAGCTTCAAAACATGGAATTATCAGTCTCGATGCCCCGGTTTCCGGCGGTGACTTGGGTGCAAAAGCGGCCGCTCTCGCCATCATGGTTGGAGGAGACACCAATGCCTTTGAAAGGATATTGCCCCTTCTGCAGTTGATGGGGAAAGTGATATCTCATATGGGCGGACCCGGCGCCGGGCAGCATACAAAAATCTGCAACCAGATCCTTGTTGCGGGCACGATGATCGGGGTCTGCGAATCCCTCCTCTATGCCTCGCGGCTGGGACTCGACGAACAATCGGTAATAGACGTAATAGGGAAGGGGGCTGCCAGTTCCTGGCTCATAAACAATCTGGGACCCAAAATTGTACACAGTGACTACGCCCCCGGTTTTTTTGTGGAGCACTTCATCAAGGATATGGGAATAGCCCTGGATGAAGCCGCGGCATGTGATCTGTCACTGCCGGGACTGTCTCTGGTCAGACAGATGTATATTGCCGTGAAGGGGCAGGGGCATGGCAGGCTTGGAACGCAGGCACTTATGATCGCGCTCAGGAAACTGAACGGAATATGAAATTCATACAATGCGGGAAAATAACGAGGAAACGGCAGTGAACAGAAGGACAAAACTGACTGAGATGATAGAAGACAGGACCGCGAAGGTGGGGATTATAGGGCTTGGATACGTCGGCCTGCCACTTGCGATCCATTTTGGTAAGAGTGGTTTCCCTGTTGTAGGATTTGACTTGGATATCAAGAAGATAGAAAAACTCCTTAAAGGAGAATCTTATATAAGGCATGTCTCCATAGAACCCATAAATGAGATGATCAAAGCGGGACGGTTTGATGTAACCAGTGATTTTAGCCGCCTGAAAGAGGTGGACTGCATACTCATCTGCGTACCGACCCCTCTGACTGACAAGATGGAACCGGATCTGACCTATCTTGTGGAAACCACGGAAACCATAGCCCGGCATTTCCGGGCGGGACAGCTCATTGTACTTGAAAGCACGACGTACCCCGGCACGACCGAGGAGATGATCCTTCCGCGCCTGGAAAAAGAGGGTGTGAAGTGTGGCAGCGATTTCTTTCTCGCCTATTCGCCGGAGAGGGAGGACCCCGGAAACGAAAAGTTCAGCGCCTCAAACACGCCGAAGGTGGTGGGAGGAGTCACCCCATCCTGCCTGGGGGTGGCGCAGGCTCTGTATGGTTCTATTACTCACGTGGTGTCTGTATCATCGACCAGGGCGGCGGAGTTTACCAAGATACTGGAAAATACCTTCCGGTCGGTAAATATAGCGCTGGTAAACGAATTGAAGGTACTTGCCCACAAGATGGGTATAGACATATTTGAGGTTATTAACGCCGCGGCCACCAAACCTTTCGGTTATACCCCATTCTACCCGGGCCCCGGTCTTGGAGGGCACTGCATACCGATAGATCCATTCTATCTTTCATGGAAGGCCCGTGAATATGACTTCTCCACACGTTTCATTCATCTTGCCGGAGAAATCAACGTTTCCATGCCCTATTACGTGATAGAAAAAACGGTGGAGGCACTGAACAGGAATAAAAAAAGTATGAACGGGAGCCGCATACTTGTGCTGGGTGTGGCATACAAGAGGAATGTTGATGATGACAGGGAGTCGCCCGGTTATGCCATAATGAAATTGCTTCTGGAAAAGGGTGCTGATGTAATCTATAACGACCCCTGGATACCGCGCCTCAGACCAACGAGAAAGTATGACTTTAAAATGGAGTCAACCCCGCTCACGCCGGAAACGCTTGCGGGGGCGGATGCCGTTATCATAATTACGGATCATTCAAATTACGATTTCGCCGAAATTGTCAGATATTCCCGCCTTGTAATTGATACGCGAAACGCGACAAAGAGTATTGTAGATGCAGGCGAAAAAATCGTGATGGCGTAAAAGGGCCTTGGAGGATCAACAGAGTAGCTTTTTACAAACTTGTCAACAATTGGGAGCAAGCCAGCCATGATAGCCGTTGTCCAGAGGGTTGATTCTGCTAGAGTTTCTGTTGACGATCATACAGTCGGCGAGATAGAGAAGGGCCTTTTAGTATTTCTCGGTGTCGCGAATGGGGATGGAGAGAAGGACGCCGATTACCTCTCAGACAAGATAGTCAATCTCCGGATATTTGAAGATTCAAATGGAAAAATGAACCTCTCCCTGCTGGATATATCGGGTGAAATACTTGTTGTGTCGCAGTTCACGCTCCTTGCCGATTGCCGGAAGGGGAGACGCCCGTCGTTTGTCGGCGCTGCCGAGCCTGAACAGGCCGACGAACTTTATGAATATTTTGTAAAAAGGGCACGCAGGCATGTCGGGAAGGTGGCAACCGGTCAGTTTCGGGCCATGATGAAAGTCAGTCTCGTGAACGATGGCCCGGTAACAATAATTCTGGATAGTACAAGGGGATAGACCAAGATGGCTATGAACCCGGAGAATGAAATACCCTCCCTGCCCATCAGGATAGACAAGGAGGGTGTCTGGCATTACAGGGAAGCGAGGATGTTCAGAAAAGATATTCTCAAACTCTTTTTCGAAAACCTGAAGAGGGACGAGCTGGGAAGATACCTGGTAGAATTTGAAGGGGACAGGTGTCTGATAGAAGTTGAAGACACCCCTTTTGTTGTAAAGACAGTCGGCATGGATAACGGCGGGGATCGCGAAAACGAATCCATAGAGGTCCTTCTCAGTGACTTCACCTCGGAAAAGCTGGACCCTTCAACCCTTCGCGTGGGTATGGATAATGTACTATACTGCAGCATCAAGAACAGGCAGTTCGAGGCCAGATTTTCACGGTCGGGTTACTATCAGATTGCGGAACTTATAGAATATGACGAAGAGAGAGACGCATATTTTGTGTCCCTTAACAGGCGAAATTATTACATAGAAGCATATAAATCCGGAGGTAAGCAATGTTAGAAAAAGATAAGATAGAGGATGGACTCACATTTGACGATCTTCTCCTTGTGCCGGCAGAGTCGAGTATTCTGCCGAATCAGGTTGATACGTCTGCGATGCTCACCCGCAACATATCACTGAGTATCCCGATTATCAGTGCGGCCATGGATACTGTGACAGAATCGGGAGTGGCCATATCCATGGCTCAGGAAGGGGGCATGGGAATCATCCACAGAAACATGAGCATAGAAAACCAGGTGCTCGAAGTCGACAAGGTAAAGAAGTCCGAGAGCGGTATGGTTGTTGATCCTATAACGATAGGCCCGGAGCAGAAAGTCAGAGAAGCTCTTTCTCTGATGAGTAAGTACAGAATATCGGGTGTTCCGGTGGTAAATGGACCCAAACTTGTTGGAATCCTTACAAATCGCGACCTTCGATTTGAGACCAACCTTGACCAAACTGTCTCTGCCGTGATGACTAAAGAGAATCTGATAACCGTTTCCTCGGATATTACATTGGAAGAATCAAAGAAGATCCTGCATACGCACAGGATAGAAAAACTCCTTGTTGTTGACGATGAATACAACCTGAAAGGGCTCATCACAATAAAGGATATAGAGAAGATAAAAAGATATCCCTATGCCTGTAAAGATTCTCTCGGCAGATTGAGGGTCGGCGCGGCTGTGGGAATTCTTGACAGGGAGGAAAGGGTAGACGCCCTGCTTAAAGCGGGAGTCGATGTCATAGTTATAGACACCTCGCATGGACACTCCGCGGGTGTTATTAACGCGGTCAGAAGCACAAAGTCCAACTTCCCGGATTGCGAACTTATAGCAGGCAATGTGGCAACATACGAAGGGGTGGAAGCGCTTATAGGGGCGGGGGTGGACGGAGTAAAGATAGGAGTGGGTCCCGGCTCCATCTGCACTACAAGGATTGTGGCGGGTGTTGGCGTGCCACAGATAACAGCGATAATGAACTGTTTCAAGGCCTCTGAAAAGTATGGCATACCACTAATAGCCGACGGAGGCGTGAAATTTTCAGGCGATGTGGTCAAGGCCCTTGGCGCCGGAGCGCATACAGTCATGATAGGCGGTCTGTTCGCAGGCACAGAGGAAAGCCCTGGAGAAACCGTTCTCTATCAGGGGAGAAGTTACAAGGCGTACAGGGGGATGGGCTCTCTTGAGGCTATGAAGGCGGGAAGCAAAGATCGTTACTACTTGGAAGACGGTGACATGGAGACTAATACGAAGCTTGTCCCCGAGGGTATAGTGGGACGAGTTCCATTTCGCGGAACCATCTCCGCGAGCGTGCAACAGCTTGTAGGGGGGTTAAAGGCCGGAATGGGTTATGTGGGATGCCGGACAATAGAAGAGCTGAGAAAGAAAGCTAAGTTTATAAGAATAACACCCGCAGGCCTCCGCGAGAGTCACGTTCATGACGTGATCATAACAAAAGAGGCCCCCAACTACTGGCTGGATTAGCCCCTCAGTTGTAAAGTTCTTGCAAAAATGGCAATAGAAATTTGTGCCATGCCTGCAAAACCTTTTGTACAAAGGCTTTGCAACGTTTTTCTGTTTTTTTTTGCTCCTTGCTATGAGCTATGAGCTTCCGGCTTGTCCGGATTAGAAGGTTTGTATAATGAAATACTCCGATTTTGTTCATCTCCATGTGCACACACAGTACAGTCTCCTCGACGGTGCGATACGCCTCGACGACCTCTTCTCAAAGGCGAAGGAGTACAGGATGTCCTCCATTGCCATGACCGATCATGGCAATATGTTCGGGGCCATAGACTTTTACCAGAAAGCCTACAAGGCAGGTATAAAACCCATTATAGGATGCGAACTTTACGTTGCTTCCGGTAGCCGGTTCGACAGGAGCGGGGAAACCCGCCACCTTGTTGTCCTCGCCAAAAATACACGAGGATACAAAAACCTGATGAAGCTTACATCCGCCGGATACCTTGAAGGGTTCTACTACAAGCCGCGCGTGGATAAGGAACTGTTGGCCCTTCACAGCGAGGGCCTTATCTGCATGAGCGCGTGCCTCAACGGTGAGATACCCCACCTCCTGCTTGGTGGAAACAATGATGCCGCAGAAAAAGCGGCCTTAGAATATCGCGAGATGTTCGGAGAAGACAATTTCTACCTTGAGGTCATGGAAAATGGGCTCGACGAGCAGAAACAAGTCAATAAACAGCTCATCGAAATGGGCGCGAAGCTTTCCATTCCAATCGTTGCAACCAATGATTGCCATTACCTCAATCGTGAAGACGCAGAGGCGCACGAGGTTCTTCTGTGCATACAGACCGGAACAACCATGGAAGACGAAAAGAGGATGCGCTTTAAGACGGATGAATTCTACCTGAAATCCCCCGATGAGATGAAGCAGAGTTTTGACTATTGTCCAGAAGCCGTTGCAAACACACTGGGAATCGCCGAGAAGTGCAATTTGACACTGGACCTGGGACACCTGTTTTTCCTTCCCAATTATGAAACTGAGAAGGGACTTTCACAGGAAGAATATCTTGCCCAACTGGCCCGGGAGGGGCTGGAGCGTCTGATGCCCACC
>CAZSYH010000083.1:0-5373 GCA_964610735.1 uncultured Syntrophaceae bacterium
AGATCGAGGGCAATAAGGGAACACTTTATGATAATGATGTCGTAGATGCCTGTCTGAGATTGTTTCGGGAAGAAGGCTTTAAGCTGAAAGGGTCTTAATTATAAGCGGAGACCGATGATGCAAGATAAGTATTCAAGGGGATTGCCTGGTCAGATTTTCACTCAGACGTCAGGTACAGCTATGGCCTTTCGCCTTGGCTATTTGGGCAGGTGGGGCGCTTGGATTGTCCTGGTGATTTTGCTGCTTACAACTTTCACCACTTGGTACATCACAAGGGGGGAAGTGACCAAAAGAGCTCAAGCGCGTTTTGATTTTCGCGTTAAGACAATAGAGTCAGAAATTAACGAGCGCCTCAAGACATATGAATATTTGCTCCGGGGTTGCTCCGGGCTTTTTGCTGCTGCTGACAAAGTCACTCGTCGGGGGTGGCAGGCCTATGTGACAAGTCTGGATATCAGCCGAAATTATCAGGGGGTTCAAGGAGTTGGTTTTGCCAAAAGAATTCTTCCTTCAGAAAAGGAGCCTCACGTGCGTCAGATTCGTGCTGAGGGTTTCCCACAGTACGATATAAACCCGGGGGGAGAGCGCCCGGAATACACTTCGATTATCTTCCTGGAGCCCTTCGATTGGCGAAATCAGCGTGCTTTTGGTTATGATATGTTTTCCGAGCCAGTGCGTAAAGAGGCCATGGCAAGGGCGCGGGATACTGGATTGGTGGCCATGAGCGGTAAGGTCATCCTGGTCCAGGAAGTAAGTACTGACGTACAGGCTGGCTTTCTCATGTACCTACCGGTTTACCGCAAAGGTGATCTACCGAAGATATTGGAAAAACGGCGCGAGGAGTTAAATGGATATGTTTACAGTCCTTTTCGCATGAATAATTTCATGCAGGACATCCTTCGCGAGAATCAAGGATATGCTGAACTTCAGATTTTTGATGGCGATAAGCCACTGAAGGAGACCTTGCTGTATATTAGCAGGAACGCTGAAGGAGATCTCGACCACTCTGGTCATCACCATTTTGCCACCTACCAATCCATCTTAGAATATGCTGGCCATAAATGGTTGTTGCTTTTTGTTTCCTCAAAATATTTCGAAGAAAACATTGAGACCGGCTTAACGAACTTCATTCTATTGCTTGGCATCATTGTCAGCCTGTTGTTGTTCATCATAGTATTGTCATTGAACCACTCGCACGGCCAGGCGATCGCTCTGGCAAATACTACATTGGACCTGGAAAAGGCCAATATCGAGTTAAGGACAGAAATGACAAATCGCGAGCAGGCAGAGGAAAATATCCGGCAGATGGCATACCATGATTCCCTGACAGGTCTTCCCAATCGCAAGCTTTTCTCCGATCGATTGGGTATTGCCTTAGCCCAGGCTCAAAGGAATCAAAAAGAAGTAGGAATTGCGATGCTTGATCTCGATAAATTCAAGGATGTGAATGATACATTGGGTCACGATGTGGGTGATCTCGTTCTCAAAGCGACTGCAGAGCGTTTAAGTGCGGCGTTAAGAAAAGGTGATACCGTTGCGCGCTTCGGTGGCGACGAGTTTTTACTGATCCTCCCTGACCTGAAGAAAATAGAAGATGGAATCCAAGTCGTCCAGAAGATTGTCGACAGTTTTCGTAAACCCTTCATCATCAACACCCATCGGCTCCTTTTGACTACGAGTATAGGCATCAATACCTACCCAAAGGATGGAACAGATGAGGTTATGCTCCTGAAAAACGCCGACGTTGCCATGTATGAGGCCAAGCAATCAGGACGCAACCAATACAAGGTCCACAAAAGAACCTGAAAGGACTTAATTACAATCGGAAATCCTTACCTCAAGGCGATACAGAACGTCGTTGATTCGTAGGTGAAGGGTGCAAAATTTGACAGAGCAGGTACGTAAATGTCCCGGTATGGCTTATTCTGTGATGTTCTTCCTGAAATCAACAGGCTTGCCTTTCTTGTATGGTTACAAGCTTTCAAAACGTAATGGTCACCTCTATCACGACCCTTAATACTTCTGGAAGGAATACATCCAATCATGACGCATCGTGAAAAAAAGCGTGGAGGACAGGTCTGTTCGAATTGTACTCAAAAATACCCTCTTGCCGGGTGACTCGACCAAAAGGTGATATGATTTTTTAAAAAGGGCCGCTGCGGCTCCAACTTTCTCTCCCAATCGTATCGCTAACCCCTGTTTTTCGATACGAAATATACATTGACAAGTAAAAACAGCCCCCCTATACTTCAGACCATCGAAAGCAATGTCTTATCAATTAATAATTAAAATATTGTTAAAGCATATTAAGTGGATCAATGAAGAGCTTGCCAATAAATCTGCAAATTATATGCTTTTTACGATCAAAAAGGGCATCATGAAATCGGTAATTGATAAAGATAAATAGTTGTTTAATTCACTATGTCCCTGACTCCTGAAATATCAAAACGGAATTTCTATTCCTTCTTATGGCATGCCAGTTTTCTAGCCTTTGCACAGGTCTTTATGGATGTGGATACGGTTATTCCAGCCATGCTAATTGAATCGGGAGGTGGTGCAATGCATGTTGGAATTATGACAGCAATTTTATTGGGCGGATCGAGTTTTACCCAGTTATTTTTCGCACCTTACATCAGCAATAAATCTTATAAAAAGAAATTCCTATTGCTGGGGATCAATTCAAGGATTTTTTCATTGTTGGGTTTAGGTATTATTCTGTTCTATTTACAATCTCAATATTCCTCCCATATTATTTGGATCATATTTGTTCTTATTACCATATTTGCACTTGGTGGCGCATTTGCCAATATTGGCTATACAGATATCTTGGGGAAATCAGTATTGGAAGACAAACGCAAAAGATTCTTCTCATCAAGGCAAATAATTACCGGAATCATCGTTTTATTTGCAGCCTTTTTAGCAAGAACAGTAATCAGTAATTCGGTCTTCCCATTAAATTATGCGTATACTTTCTTGATAGGTTCTTTTGCACTCTTAATTGCCTCATTAGGGTTTTGGAATTTAAAAGAAACAGAACCTTCCCGATTAAAAATAATCGGGTTAAAGAATTTTTTCCAAATATTGAAATCTGAACTGAAGACCAATCCCCAATTGGGTTATTTCCTTGGCTTTGTTAATACCCAGGGTATTGCTGTTTCTTTTCTTCCTTTTTTAATGTTATATGCCAAAGAAATATTTAAGACACAAAGTAGCGATACTGCCATCTTTTTAGTATTTAAAGTTGTGGGTATTGTGTTGGTGAGTTTCTTGATTTTATTATCTGCAAGCAAAGTAAAATACAAATGGTTGCTTTATGGAAATGTACTGTTATCTATATGTATGACCGTCAGTGCGATTTTGGTTTATGATGTTATTCAGATCAAATACATTTTCATTGCGGGTGGTATCGTGTATTCGATTTTCTTCATAACTACGAATGGTGTTTTATTAGAGGTATCGGGCAAGGAAAACAGGGCTATTTATACAGGATTTGTTGGAGCCGGAAATATTCTTCCTGCATTATTTCCCATTGCAGCCGGCCCATTGATTGATCTTTTTGGGTTTCAGAAATTTTTCGCATTTTATATATTAATCATTTTATCTTCCGTCTTTTTTATCTATAAATTGAATTGTAAAAAATAATGGGGAAGTGTATCTGTTTTAAAAATAATACCGCGCTTTCAATTCAATTCTCTTTGCACGTTGCCCTTTCTTTTTTGGTGTATAGGTAGGTGATGGCAGAACTTCTTTCTTCATGAAAATTAGATTATTTTATTATGTATAATATTAATTACATAGCGCATCTGTCAGATGGACGCCGCTTAAGCTTGTAACGCAACGAAGCCCCCAGCTTCTGCTGGGGGGGCACTACTTCCCCAGTGCCTCTTTCAGCTCCCGTTTGAGAATCTTGCCGGACGGGTTTTTCGGGAGATTGTCTTTAATAACGATCTTTTTGGGACATTTGAATCCCGCCAGGTGCTCTTTGCTGTAGGTGATCAGTTCCTTCTCGGTAATCGATGCACCCTTTTTAAGTACGACCACGGCAGCCACTATCTCGATCCATTTAGGATCGGGCAATCCGATGACCGCCACCTCCTCGACGGCGGGGTGCTGGTATAAAACCTCTTCAACTTCCCTGGATGCGACGTTTTCTCCGCCAGTCTTGATCATATCCTTCTTGCGGTCAACAACGTACAGATACCCGTCTTCATCAAATTTGCCGAGGTCTCCGCTGTGGAACCAGCCAAAGGCAAAGGCCTCTTTGGTTTTTTCCTCATCGTTGAGATAACCTGTCATGACGTGGCCGGAGCGGTGTACGATCTCGCCTACCATGCCTACAGGGACGAACTTCCCCTCATCATTCATCAGCCGGGTTTCGACATTCAGGACCGGCTTTCCTGCTGATCCCGGTTTCAAGAGCTGATCGTGAGGTTTCAGGATGGTTGCGACCGGCCCCATCTCGGTCTGTCCGTAGTAGTTCCAGAGTTCAAGGTCATGGAAGGTTACACAGAGCTGCTTAATGATCTCTACCGGCATGATGCTGGCGCCGTATGCGGCCTTCTTGAGACTGCCGTGATTATGATTTTTGAATTCCGGGTGATTCAGAATCCCGATCCAGACCGTGGGCGGGGCAAACATATGGGTGATCTGGAATTTCTCGATGGATATGATCATCTCCAGGGGGTCTGCCTTGTCCATGATGACATTGGTTGCCCCGATGTACAGGTATGGCATGAGGAAGCAATGAAGCTGCGCGCAGTGAAAAAGGGGCAGGGCATGCAGGCTTACATCCTCTGTCTCGTACTGGCCGTCGAAGATACAGCTGTGATATTGCGACATAAGCGCCCGGTGAGAGAGCATGGCGCCTTTGGGTTTTGATTCTGTTCCGCTGGTATACGGGATCTGGGCGATGTCCTCTGCGTCTACATCCACCTGTGGTTCATCACAGGGCATGGTCTTCATTTCCGTTATCAGGTTGAAATACCCGTCAGGTTCCATGGAATCCCCAAGGGGGAGGAACCCCCACTTTTCCACTGTGGTGAACTTTGCCTGAGACTGTGCGATGACCGGATAAAGTTTATCCTCTACAATGAAGATTTTAGACCCTGAATGGTTTGTGATGTATGCGATCTCTTCGGCGTTCAGCATGTAATTGATCGGGACCTGGATGGCGCCGATCTTGGCAAGTCCGATCATGCTGATGGGATAGTAATGAGAGTTGTACGCATAGACCGCAACGCGGTCTCCCTTTTTTATGCCGTATTTCATCATGAGAAGGGCGAAGCGGCGTGCCTCGCGTTCGAGATCATAAAATGAAAGCCTTACATCTCGGAAGATGATGGCGGTCTTGTCGCCGTATTTTGTTGCCGCTCT
>CAZSYH010000083.1:5473-6829 GCA_964610735.1 uncultured Syntrophaceae bacterium
AATGGTTTTTATGGATCTTGAAAGGCTTTTTTATCCACGAAGTATCGCGGTAATCGGGGCATCGCCGAATCTTGGAGGGGGAAAGCTTCCATACTATCAGGTGATACAGATGTCCGGCTACAAAGGGAATCTCTATCCGGTAAACCCGAAATACACTGATATAAATGGAGATAAAGTATATGCAACCCTGGATGATCTTCCAGAGAGTATCGATCTTGCCATCGCATCGGTCCCGGCAAGGCTTGCCCTTGAAACCGTCAGGGCCGCGGTGAGAAACGGGACAAAGTTTCTGCATTTCTTCACCTCAGGTTTTTCTGAGGTGGGAAACGTCGATCTGGAAAAAGCGATGCTCACAGAGGCACGCAAAGGTCTAACCAGAATCATTGGGCCTAACTGCATCGGTATCCACTGTACTGAGGCCGGCATCACCTGTGACATACCGAAAACCCCCATCAAGGGGATTGGGAATGTCGCGTTTCTCGGACAATCCGGCGGCATGACGCACAGTTTCCTGCGTATGGCCCAATCCCGCTACCTGGAGCTCAATAAAGTGGTTTCTTACGGTAACCAGATAGACCTGAGGGTTGAAGATTACATAGAATATTTCGCAGCCGACGATTCAATAAAGATAATAGCGGCATATATCGAAGACATAAAAGATCCCGGGAGGTTCATTGAGGTCCTGAAGAGAGCAACCCCGGTTAAGCCTGTCATTATTCTTAAAGGAGGCACAACCGATGATGGCGCAAAAGCAGCAGCCTCTCATACTGGGGCTATGGCTGCGCGTAACGAGATCTGGACTGCAGTCATGAAACAATGCGGCTGTATCGAAGCCCATAACTTTGAACATATGGTGGATCTGGTCATGATGGTGGTTGCCAGTCATACCCCCCATGGTACAAGAATAGGATTTCTCGGTGCAGGTGGTGGAGAGTCGGTGTTATTCACCGATATCGCCGCTTCACGGGGAATGTCGTTGCCCGAACTGCAGGAAAAAACGAAAAAGATCATCAGCGAAAGAATCAGTGATGTGAATACGAGCACAACGAATCCGGTAGATCTCGGTTTCTACGGCTTTGATTTTAATATTATGGCACATACCATAGAGGCCATGGCCAGTGATGACAGCGTCGACATTATCATCCCCTATTTTTCTCTGGATTACATTACATCATTCCAGAGTGATCAGCTCGAGAGTGGACCGCATGTTATAGAGGCCGTGGCAAAAAAGATCGACAAACCCATCATCCCCATCCTGGCGCGGTTTACCGAAAACATCCTTGAGGTGGAAAAGGTGAGGATCAGCATCACATCGACATTCAGGAAGGCCGGCATGGCTGTTTACGAAACACCCCA
>CAZSYH010000084.1:0-6828 GCA_964610735.1 uncultured Syntrophaceae bacterium
AGAGAGGGGCTGGATTTTCTGCCCCTGACGGTAGACTATCAAGAGAAGACCTTTGCCGCGGGGAAGATCCCCGGCGGATTTTTCAAGAGAGAGGCGCGCCAAAACGAGAAGGAGATCCTTACCTCGAGAATTATTGACCGGTCGATACGCCCCCTTTTCCCCGAGGGATATGTTCATGAAACCCAGATAGTCGCGACGGTTCTTTCAGTTGATGCTGAAAATGATTCCGACGTCGCGGCCATGCTTGGAGCCTCCGCAGCCCTTTGTATGTCCGACATACCATTCAAGGGACCTATCGCGGGAGTTAGAGTGGGAAGGATGGATGGAAAACTGGCGTGCAATCCTTCTGCCAGTGAGATGGGCGAAAGCGATCTGGACCTGTTCCTTGTTGGAAGAAAGGTGCCTTCCGCTGATGGAAAGAGAGACTTTGATGTCAATCTCATCATGCTGGAGGGAGGGGCAAGGGAAATCCCTGAAGATGAAATACTTGATGCCATCAGCTTCGGGCTTGAATCAGTGAGGCCCGCCATTGAGCTTCAGGACACTATCTGCCAGGCAATGGGCAAGGCTAAGAGAGCGTTCGAACCGGTCGAGATAAGTGAAGCACTCCGGAAGAGGGTCAGAGATGTTGCCTATGCCGGACTCCGGGATGTCTATCTTGAGGGGAGAAAACTGGAGCGGTATGCACAGAGGGACGAAGTCAAGAAAAAGATGGTGGCGGAGCTGAGCCAGGACGAAGCCGGATTTGACCCCAAGGCCGGGGGTGTCTTTGAAGATCTGGAGCGTGAAATCATCCGCAACATGATCATGGTGGACGGGCAAAGGATAGACGGCAGATCCAACAGGGATATAAGGACAATTACGTCCGAAGTCGGTATCCTTCCCAGGGTACACGGGTCCGGGCTGTTCACACGGGGCGAGACTCAGGCCCTTGTTGCCCTTACGCTGGGGACATCTTCGGATGAACAGAGACTGGATTTCATAGGCGGGGAAGAGATGAGAACTTTCATCCTTCACTACAATTTTCCCCCTTACTCAGTAGGAGAGGCCAAGGGCCTGAGGGGACCCGGAAGAAGAGAGATCGGGCACGGAGCCCTTGCCAGGAGGGCGTTGCTTCCACTCCTTCCGTCACATGAAGAATTTCCATATACCATCCGGCTTGTTTCCGAGATATTATCCTCAAATGGCTCATCTTCCATGGCAACTGTATGCGGAGGTTGTCTCGCGCTTATGGATGGGGGCGTTCCGGTCAAAGATACTGTTGCCGGCATCGCTATGGGGCTTTTGAAGGAAGGCGATGAAGTCGTGATCCTTTCGGATATTCTCGGTGATGAGGATCACGCGGGAGATATGGACTTTAAGGTATGTGGCACGAAGAAGGGTATAACCGCTCTGCAGATGGATATAAAAGTTGACAGGCTTTCGGAGGATATACTGAAAGATGCCCTTTATCAGGCCAGAGAGGGCAGAGAATTCATTATTGGCAAACTGAATGAGACTATGACCACCCCCAGGGAAGGCCTTTCCGCGTATGCCCCGAGGATTACTACTATGACGGTAAAGCAGGAAAAAATAAGAGACGTCATAGGCTCCGGAGGAAAGAATATCAGGGGGATTATAAGCGAAACAGGCGTGTCTATGAACGTGGATGATGATGGTACAGTAACTATAGCCTCCAGCGATGCACAGGCATCGGAAAGGGCGGTCGCCATGGTCAAGGCACTGACTGAAGAGCCCGAAATTGGCAGAATTTACGAAGGCACGGTGAAAAAGGTCCTCGATTTCGGAGCCTTTGTGGAGATATTGCCAGGCACAGATGGACTTGTGCACATATCCCAGTTAGACAACAAAAGGGTGGAAAAGGTTACCGACGTGCTTAATGAAGGCGACACGGTTCGCGTCAAGGTTATCGATATTGACAGGAGTGGAAAGATAAGGCTGAGCAGGAAGGATGCCCTTGAATAACAAAGTGGCAATTTCTGTTAAGAGACTGCAAGGTAAGGATATCTCTCTTCCACGTTATATGACGGAGAACTCGGCGGGGATGGATATATTTGCGGCGGTAAATGGTGAGGAAACCCTGCTGCCCGGCGAGAGAAGACTGATACCCACTGGCATTGCCATTGCGCTGCCCCCCGGTTATGAAGCCCAGATAAGACCAAGGAGCGGGCTGGCCGTGGAGGGGGGGGTCACTGTGCTGAATTCCCCCGGTACAATAGACGCGGACTACCGGGGAGAGGTAAAGATCCTGATAATCAATCATGGAGACAAACCCTTTGCCGTAAAAAGGGGTGATCGTATTGCCCAGATGGTTATCCACAAGATATACAGAGCTTCGTGGAATATGACCGACAACCTGGAGATTACAGAGCGGGGAGATGGGGGATTCGGTCATACAGGATAAACATGACGATCCGCGTAGTTTTTGAGAGATTCGGCTGATTTAACGCTAAAACCCCTGTCCGTTGCAATGGCAGGGGTTTTTTATTTGTCTTATTTACTGATTTAGTGTATTTCCCAATGCTATATACGAGGGATAACAATCAAATGAAGAAACACAAAGTAAATAAAACATACAGGGAAATAAATGAGAAGATAAAAGAAGGCAGGGCCGTAGTTGTCACCGCGGAAGAGATCATAGATATTGTGGAGAAAAAGGGAGACGTTGCGGCGGCCAGAGAGATAGATGTTGTAACTACCGGAACCTTCAGCCCCATGTGCTCATCGGGTGCATTTCTTAATTTCGGCCACACCTCCCCCAAGATAAGGGCCTCAAAGGTATGGCTCAACGATGTTCCGGCTTATGGCGGTATTGCCGCAGTGGATTGCTATATCGGAGCCACCGAGGTGGTTGAAGGGGATCCTCTCAACAGCATACATCCCGGCGAGTTTAATTACGGCGGAGGGCATGTCCTGGAAGATCTTGTGGCAGGGAAGGTCATCCGGTTGCGCCTTGAATCCTACGGCACCGATTGCTATCCCGCCCGGAAACACGAAAAGAACATCACAATCCATGATCTCAGGGACGCTGTTCTCTTCAATCCCAGGAATGCCTATCAGAATTACAATTGCGCGGTGAACATGTCTGACCGGACAATCTACACCTATATGGGCGTGTTGAGGCCCGACATGGCAAACGCGACCTATGCCACATCAGGACAGTTAAGCCCCCTTCTGAATGATCCCTATTTCAAGACCATCGGCATAGGCACAAGGATATTTCTCGGCGGCGCCCAGGGGTTTGTGGCCTGGCCGGGCACTCAGCACAATGCGGATGTGCTGAGGGGCGGGAACGGTGTTCCGAAGGAGGGGGCGGGGACACTGGCGACAATAGGAAACCTGAAGGATATGAGTTCTGAGTGGCTGGTGGGGGCAAGCATGCTCGGTTATGGTGTGTCCCTTTATGTGGGGATAGGAGTGCCAATACCGATACTTAACGAAGAGATGGTGCGGTATACTGCCGTCAGAGATGAAGATATCTACGCGCAGGTCTACGACTATGGTGTTGATTATCCCAACGGAATTTCAAAGAGCATCGGCGAGACAAACTATAAAGAGCTGAGAAGCGGCAAGATAAAACTTGGTGGCAGGGTTATTCCTGCCGCACCCATGTCCAGCTATTATAAGGCAAGAGAAATCGCCAATATACTTAAAGATTGGATTGAAAAGGGAGAATTTCTTCTGGGTGAGCCTCAGCAGCTTCTCTCTTCCGACGGTTCCTGACAGGAAGGCATGATGCGCCGATCTTGTAAATAGCCGTCAATCATTAAGGAAAACACTGTTTTTCCGGTGAAAACCACCACTTTTCACTTGTATAGAAAAACAGAAGCAATGTATAATGAGCAAAGGTCTCGTCATGCCGAATTGTTATAGTCGGCATACCGGATACCACAGTAAGGTGTGCCGACTATCGACGGGATATGGACAATCATCTTGATTATTAACGAGTTAGAGATTATATGAGGGATGTTTGTCCTGCTTTTGACAATAGCTGAAGGTTTTCGCAATATTTGTGGCGTGATATGCATGGACTAAAGATCCATGTGGCATGTTTGTTGCTGGTTTCGAGGGGAGAGCCGTTGTCCTTTAGGGGAAGGGAGTCTCTATATGAGAATCGGTAAATTTCTGATCGTAATCTTCATTATCATACTGTTTTTTATAATCTTTGGGAACAGAGGATTTACAGATTATCGTATGTTGAAGGAAAAACAGGCGGCTCTGAGAGAGACTAATGAATGTATCGCAGCTGAGAATGATGAGCTGAAAAGAAAGATAACGTTACTCAAGACCGATCTGCGCCACGTTGAGACAGTAGCGAGAAGAGAACTCGGAATGGTGAAACAGGGCGATATAGTTTATCAGTTTATTGACTGATGGAAAGTGGACAAACCGTATGCTCTCAGTAAAAAATCTGTTTTCCAGAAGCAGAAAGACCGTCGGAATTGATATAGGCTCAAGCCTTATCAAACTTGTTGAGCTGCGGGACACCTCAGAAGGGTATGTTCTGCACCGCTTCGCGCAGGTGCCTCTGGAAAAGGGATTGATAGAAAACGGTTTGATCAAGGATAATGACGCCCTTGTTAAGAAAATAAAAGAGCTTTTTAATGTGTCCCGCTGCAGGACAAAGAATGTCGTAACCGCTCTCTCCGGGCATGTAGTCATGATTAAGAAAGCAGGTTTCCGGAAAATGGAAGATGAGGAACTGCGTGAATTTATAATCGATGAAGCCGGGGAATATATGCCCTTCGACAACATCGGAGATATCAACTTTGATTTTCACATATGCGGGGAGCAAGGCCTGGACCCCAGTCAGATGGAAGCCATAATCGCTGCCGCGAAAAAGGATGTTACTGAAAGTTATGTCTACGCGATCGAGAAGACGGGACGAAAGGTGACGATAATAGACGTCGATTCCTTCGCCCTGGAGACAGCCTATGAGGAAAACTATGATTTTGATGCCGCAGATACAATTGCCCTGGTGAATATCGGCGCGAGCATGACCAATATCAATATTATCAAGAACGGGGAGTCTGTTTTTACAAGAAATATCCTGCTGGGCGGAAATTCCATTACACAGGCCCTTCAAAAAAAACACGATGTTTCTTTTGAAGAAGCTGAACTGATAAAGCTTGAGGGGTCGGATGATCCTGACAACATACAGAAAGAAGTTCTCAGCCATCTTAAGCCCATTTTTCTGGAAATAGGAAGGTCTTTCGATTATTTCAGTTCAACGGCAACCGAGCCAAATATCAGTCATATTCTCGTCAGTGGTGGTTGCGCCGGAATTCCGGGCATAGTTGAGGCCATGAAAAAGACGTTTCATTGTGAAGTGGAAATATTCAATCCATTTAAAAATATAGCCTTCGATAAAAATGTTTTCAGTCCGTCTTATATACAAGATATAGGCCCTGTCGCTGCTATCGGGATTGGCCTGGCCCTCAGGGGGGTAGAAAACAGATGATAAAAATCAACCTCCTTCCATATCGTGAAGAAAAAAAGAAGGCTGGCACCAAGCGTGAGGTCATCATCGGGCTGTTTTCCTTCGGAATCTTCTTCCTGCTGGTGGTCTCCCTCCACATCTATATGGTTATGAATGTTGCAAAACTGGAAACCGAGGTCAAATCGGCGCGCGTCCAATTGGATGCCCTTACAAAGGTGACGGGAAACCTGGAAAAATTCAAGGCGGATAAAGAAATATTGGAAAAAAAGATAGGGGTAATAAAAGACCTTGAAAAAGACAGGGCTTACCCGGTGCATATCATGGATGAACTCGCTTCCAGGATTTCTCCCCAGAGTGAGTGGCTTACCAGCGTTGCGAAGAAGGACAATAACCTGCTAGTGGAGGGAGTGGCCGTCAATAATCCCGCCATAGCACAGTTTATGAAAAGACTTGAAGGATCTCCCTATATCAAAACAGTGGACCTCATTTCGTCTAAACAGACGGTTATCTCTGGGGTGAAACTGATGGGTTTTGTTCTCTTGTGTACGGCGGAAAAGGGATCATAAATGGCGATAGGGCTGGATGACATAAAGAAGCTGTCTCTCGGGAAAAAGCTGATGATATGCCTTGGCCTGCTTCTCCTCCTGGGATATTTTTACTGGTTTTACCTTCTTCAACCCGCCTTCGAGAAGAAGGCTAAACTGGGTGAAGATCTGGAGAATATCAATAGGCAGGTAGTGACAAGCCGGCTGGTAGCAGGGCAGATAGAACAGCATAAAAAAGAAATAGCCAAACTGGAGAAAACTCTGCAAATAATCCTGGCCAAGCTTCCGGAGCAAAAAGAAATTCCCCACCTTCTCACATCCGTCTCCGAAGCCGGGAGGGATGCGGGACTCGATTTTGTGCTTTTCGAGCCCATGTCCCCCGTTCCAAAGGAATTTTATGCCGAGATACCGGTAAAAATTGTGGTTGAGGGCAAGTATAATGATATCGCTGTTTTTTTTGACAGCGTGGCGAATCTTCCGCGCATAGCCAACATAACGGATGTTGAAATCAAAAGGGGAGAAAAAAGCGCCGGAGAAGATATCCTTAAGGCCTACTGTTCGATGAAGATATACATGTTTCTGGAAGAGACGAATGAAAAACCGGACGAAGAAAAGAAATAGCCATCCGTTTAAATGGGTTGCGGCAGCGCTTGTTGTGTTGCTTTTCTTTCCTGTGACCGCCGTGGTGTATTGTGCCAACCCGGGGGAGACGGATACCGGGACCTACAGATATAACCCGGAGGGGAAACCGGATCCCTTCAAACCTTTTATCAAGATAGTGGAAAAAGGAAAGACTCCTCTTGCTCCGGGCACACAACTAATCGAAGACCAGGCCGTTTTCAT
>CAZSYH010000085.1:0-6719 GCA_964610735.1 uncultured Syntrophaceae bacterium
CGACCCTCTGAACCCCATTCAGATACGCTACCAGACTGCGCTACGCCCCGACTTTTTTTGCTGAAGTATCACTATAGTTTTTATCTGTCAAGGATAAGAAGATCTAGTATACAGATAATCTTTTGCCCTGTTATATCTCCTCTCTCCCATACAACCTGCCAGTTTCAACGAGTCAACTATTGAAAATACCCCATTCCCCTCTCTAACTTTTATTATCTTCGATGCCGTATTGGGGCCTATTCCAGGAATAAGCATCAATTCCTCCAGTGTCGCCTCATTAAGATCAATCGGCATACCAAAGGCGAGCCTTACAGGGGCAGCGACATCCCCGAGGGTTACCCGATATCGAGTCCCGTCACAGGTAACCCTGTCCCCTGAGTGAAGCGCCCTGGCAAGATCAGCTTCCTTGAATCCAGCGATATCACGGAGTCCCGCTTTTTTGAAAAGATCATAAACTGTTGCCTCTTGCGAGAGGAAATAGATCCCGTCATGATCTTCATCTCCGGAAAGCATCACCATAATGCCGGGTTTCTCATATTCACAGCAGGCAGCAAACCCCCCGGAAGAATATGCATATTGAGAAACATCTCTGGCAGCATATAAAAATACCACAACAACTACAATGCCGATTGCCCCGTAGATCTGTTTCTTGACAAGGTTCTTTTCTTCCATCTTTTTCACAAGATGTTCTTTAGTTTTCCTGCTCCAGGCCAAAGGCGTCATGAAGAACCCTGACGGCAAGCTCCGTATACTTGGCCTCTACAACACATGATATCTTGATTTCGGAAGTACTGATC
Organism: uncultured Syntrophaceae bacterium; assembly: GCA_964610735.1. GTDB lineage: Bacteria > Desulfobacterota > Syntrophia > Syntrophales > UBA2210 > UBA2210. Next base: position 798 of record CAZSYH010000085.1, read on the forward strand.
ATCAGTATATTTATCCCCTCGTCCGCAAAAACCGCAAACATCTTTGACGCGACACCGGAATGGCTTTGCATGCCGACTCCAACTATGGATATCTTGGAGATATTCTCATCATAATCTATCCTGGAGGCGCCCATATCCCCGGCGACTACATCAAGTAGTCTCCTGGCCTCACCAATATTTTTCTGAGAAACTGTAAATGTCAGGTCGGTATAACCTTCACTGCTCGCGTTCTGAATAATCATATCAACTATAATATTGTGATCAGACAGAGGCGTAAACAACTTGGCGGCAATGCCCGGTTTATCCGGAACATGACTAATCGTAATCTTCGCCTGATCCCTGTCATATGCCACGCCGGAAACAACTTCTCTTTCCATATCCTTATCCTCCTTAGTAACCAATGTTCCCATATCCTCGCTGAAAGAGGATCTCACATATACAGGAACCCCGTACGCCTTGGCCAACTCAACGGAACGGGGATGAAGCACCTTCGCTCCAGCTCCCGCCAGGCTCAACATCTCCTCGTATGATACCTTTTTGAGCTTTCTTGCCTTACTGTAAAGATTCGGGTCCGTCGTATAGACACCGTTCACATCTGTAAATATTTCGCAGAAATCCGCCTTGAGGGAAGCCGCAATGGCCACGGCGCTCGTATCCGAGCCACCTCTTCCCAGCGTGGTTATGTTTCCATCTTCATCAACACCTTGGAACCCGGCAACAACCACTATCTTCCCCCTTTTCAGCTCATCCAATATCAGTCCGGTGTCGACACTTAGTATCCTTGCGTTGCCGTATATCTTGTCTGTTAATATCTTTACCTGATGACCCAAGAAAGATATCGCCTTGTGGCCCATACCGTTTAGAACAATCGAAAGAAGTGAAACGGATACCTGCTCGCCCGAAGAGACAAGCACGTCGTATTCCCTCCCGTCCGGTGACCCTCCGGAAGCGCTGTCGGCCATTTGAATAAGTCTGTTTGTTTCACCTGCCATGGCCGACAATACAACAACCACATCGTTTCCATCTTCCCTGGTTTTTATCACCCTCTTTGCTATGTTCTGAATCTTTTCAAGATCAGCTACAGAGGTCCCGCCGTATTTCTGCACAATTACAGCCACGTATTAAAATCCCTCCTTTTTCAGCATCCTGATAATCGATGACATGCTGGATTCGCAGGAAATCCGTATTTTTCTCTTATTGCCATTACAATGTTCCAGATTGATCAACAATGCCTCCGCGGGAATTATATCATCAACCTTTTCGGCCCATTCGATGACCACCACACCATCCCCGTAAAAATATTCTTCATAACCCATATTCTCCAGATCACGGGAGCCGGACAGACGGTATACATCCATGTGATAAAGGGAAACCCTTCCGGGATATTCATTGATCAGTGTGAATGTGGGGCTTGTAACGTAATACTCTTCGAGGATTCCGAGCCCCTTCGCGATTCCCTGTGTCAGGCATGTCTTACCCGCGCCCAGTTCGCCTGTAAGGGCCACAAAGTCCCCGCCTGTCAGGTTTTCGCCTATAATTCGCCCGATATCCAACGTATCCTCGGGTCTTTTAGAAATCAGATCAAAGCTTGTCATCTAAGCATCAATGGAGCAAAATTTATTTAGTTTATTATCTGATGGGATCTACACCACATATCAAGATAAATCAATGCAAAGATGGATTGACGGAGGGGGAACATCATTTTCCCCTTTGACGCGACTTATAGATGTCTCCGGATTATCTCAAGATCAATTTGGTATCATTGCCGTAGGGTTTACAGTCTGTGTTATGTGGTTTAACGAGGGGATTAACTGCTGCCAATCAGGCACTTACTGATATTCTCCCATTGATTGTTTTTTACCCAGGAGTACTTCTCAAAAAAAAGTTTGTCACTGAGATAGTATTTCCCTTTCTTTTTGCGGTTGAGAAACTTGTAAAACTGTGCCGGTCCACCATTATACATTGCGTACATGAGTCTGGCTATCGTATCATCGTCTAACGACTTTTCGAGTTTCATTTTTTCCATTTTTCTTAAAGCGTATCTTCGAAAATAGAGGTCAATAATCTCGCAACCAGCCCTGGCGTTGTAGCTGATGTCCCATCGCAGATGATTAGCGTCGTACATACCCCGCCACACGCGCTCGTTGATCTGCATCAAACCGACAGACGTACTGTTATAAGACCTCAGATACGTCACCTTGCCCTTGTTGACCTTGAACTGCCGGAAACAGCTCTCCTGCCACGTGGCGGAAAGAACAATCTGCCGATAAAGATCGTGGTACTTCTCCGCAATTTTACCATTTTTTAGGACATCGGAAGAAACATTCTGTAACAGGGTTTTTATCCTTTCAAGATATGGGGTTAGGTCTTCCTTCGAAACAATCCACGGTTTAATAGTATCAAGCTGGATTGCCGGATTATTTTTTTCCGCCGCCCAGGCTGATGTACATAAAAGTGGCATAATAGCATGCAACAGATGATGATAGTCGTGTTCTGGAGATCTGATTTCTTGAGTATCAATTTCCAATTCATCCACATCAAACGCCGGTCCCGAATCATCCGGGGGTACCCCAAGGCCCAGAACTTCTCTCAGTTCCGGGTCAGCACCGGGACTGTAAGCGAGAACTTCTGATTCCCGCGCGCCCAGAAGGCGCGCCAGACGGATGAGCCCATTTCGACTGATTTCTATTCCTAACGTGGGGCCAATTTCATCCAATGCGTATAACGCATCGGAAGCGGTGAAAAAGGCAAGGTACCCTAACGTAGCTTTACACGGCACATCCCCCAGGTGATGTCTGAAAACAGGCGACAGTTGTGCCCATGTGGTTATGAATTGATCCCTGACGAAATCCCTTTTCATCGTTGCATCCAATGGCTCTGTAATGAAAGAGTATCGGGTTTCCAGCAGCGTATCCAGTAGAACCTGGCGATCATCTTCTGACAAAGGTTCTTTTGAGAGTGAGGTTATCATATGGACAAGAAAGGGGTCCCATGCCTCCCATATCCCGATGAATTTCTGTCGTTCTTCATCAGAAAGCACTTCCTGTTCTATATCTTCATCCTTCTCATACGTTTCCTCGACGTCGGCGAGAATGGCAACCCGCACGGCATCCGGGGTTGTCACTATTTTTCCAGGCCTGAAACTATTTATCATCTTTTTCGCGCGGAGATCTAAATCCGGGGGGAACAGAGAAGACAGGAATGACTGCACCTCCGATACGGGCGGGGCAAGGTTGATGGTGATATTGTTCAAATAATCGTAAACGAAAGGCTTGGCAAACGTCCAGACAATACCCGCAACGTGAGCCGTTTCGTGATTTTTATCATATAAAGCAGAATCAACAGTTTCAAATGACAGAACCCATTCGTTACTATCGATCCGCGGTTCCATAAATAATGAAAGATACCCTTCCCACTCAATCGGCATCAGGCATGTGTTTCCAATGTTCGTACCGATATGGATCTGAAGTTTTGTTTCTAACCGGACACGTGAATTTTCCTCAGAAAAGATCGGCTCCGAGATCGTAATCTTCCTGCACCCGTTGTTTTCATCAAGCACAACAGAGGTTTGATCCGGATCAGTGAAGGCGCTATTAATAACCAGCGATCTGAGAAGCGGGTAGTCAATCGACAGGGGTAATGAGACAGTTTTAGAAGAAGCATATCCGGGCAACAAGAGAATCAACACCAGCAACAGAGCACTGATCCGAAAGAAATTCTTCAATTGCAGTTTCATTTCAACACGTCCCATCAATTATTACTTATATCAGGAATTGAATCTGCACTCAAGGAGTCAACCGGCAGAGCGAGGGGTTTATTTATTCATTGATTACGTAAACTTGAAATCTTCCTATTGTCTTCAGGTATCAAAAACCCTTCGAAATGGAATGTTGTTTCATTGTGCTATTTCTTGCTGTATCGGGATCGGTGAGAGTACATGACGAAACAATTGATGGGATCCCGAATACAGGAATACTACTGAAACGAGGATTGGAATCCGGGAGTTTTGTGGCATTCAAGAACAACAAAAGCCATCGCGTATCTGTCAGTATGAGAGATACTTATATGGCTGCCTGTTATACCGGCCCCGTCAACCATGTCCCTCGCCTTTCCATAAAACCTCAGTTCCGGTTTTCCCTCCGGCCTGTTTATGACTTCCACGTCTCTGAGCCCGATTCCATCAAATATCCCCCGGCCCGCACACTTTAAAAATGCCTCTTTCGCCGCGAACCGTGCCGCGAAATGCCTGGCAGGAACCGCCATCTCACCGCAATACCGTATCTCCTCTTCAGAATACACCCTATCTATAAATCTCTTAGTCCATCTATCTATGATTCTTTCGATCCTCGATATCTCAACAAGGTCTGTCCCCACCGCATAGATCATCACTTTATCTCATCGGCAATTCTGGATAATTTCTTCATAAATCCCACATCGTGGACCCTTATGATATCGGCACCGTTCATTATGGAAGCGACAACGCTCGCCGCCGTGCCTTCAACGCAATTCCTGGCAAGATCTTCACCTGTAATCTCCCCTATAAACCTCTTGCGCGACGTGCCCACCATAATCGGTCTTCCCAGTGACTTCAATTCGCTAAGATGTCTCAGAATGGCAAGATTGTCCGCCGTGGACTTGCCGAAGCCTATACCTGGGTCAACAACTATATTCTCAACATCCACACCGGATGACCGGGCATTTTCCATGCTTCCCTCCAGAAATCCGGTGATCTCCCCCATAAGCGACCGGTATGAAAGGTCGCCCTCCTGCATGGTCTTCGGCGCTCCTCTCATATGCATCAGGACGACAGGCACCCGGCAATCGGCAACCACTTCCGGCATCTTCGCGTCAAACCTCATCGCGCTTATATCATTGACCATCTCCGCCCCGGCTTCTATCGCGAGGCTTGCCACATCCGACTTTGTTGTGTCTATGGATATCGGGATGGACAGCAGTCCTTCAAGTTTTTCTATCAAAGGTATAACCCTGTCCAGTTCATCTTTGACAGGCACCGCTTCCGAACCGGGTCTTGAAGATTCACCCCCTATATCAATAATATCTGCGCCATTTTCCTCCATTTTCAGCGCATGTTTCACAGCTTCATCAACACTGCCAAACATGCCTCCATCAGAAAAGGAGTCCGGAGTCATATTCAATATACCCATAATAAGGGTCCGTCCGCCAATCGTTATCTCCCTTTTCGGCGTCTTGAGTACAAAGGTATCTCTTGTAATATTGCCCAGAACCCTTCTGATATCTTCGGATATATCTCTCAGGGTAAAAGGCTGGGGCGCTATCTTGTCCGCAAGCCTTCGCACCTGTTTCATGGTACCGATTATTACGGCATCAGTCCTGTCTATGCTACAGGATACAGACCCCCTTGCCACAGCAATATCTCCGCCTATGGACAGCATCTCCTGTTTCAATATATTTGCTATCTTACACTCAATTCCCTCGAGCAACAGATTAATATTCTCCATCTTGGGAATCATGGCATCTATTCCCGGCCGGTCCACTCCAACCCTTTTCAGTTCATTCTCCGCCTGAGCAGAAGATGTTATATGAAGATACCTCACCTAAACCTCTTTCTCCGCTTTTCCTGCTTTGACCTTTTTGCCCTTTTTTTTCTCTTTTTCACCTACTATCTCATCAATCTCTTCGCCGTTCAGCACCTCCTTTTCAAGCAGGTGCTCCGAGAGCCTGTGGAGGGTGTCGATATTGTCCGAGAGGAGCTTTTTGGCTCTCGCGTAGTTTTCCGTAACGATTCGTGACATCTCCCTGTCTATCTTTTCGGCTGTATCCTCGCTGTAATTCTTATGCGTGGCAATCTCCCTGCCTAGAAATATCTGATCATCCATCTTTCCAAACGTCAGAGGGCCCATCTCTTCGCTCATGCCCCAGTTACAAACCATCTTCCTGGCG